>NZ_JABEPH010000141.1:0-13918 GCF_013004495.1 Rhizobium sp. SEMIA 4085 | reverse complement strand
GCCTGCGACTACACACGGCCTCACTGCACGCTGAGATCGGACTCACCGGCGGTGATCGCATCGCTTCACGCAATGAGGTCAGAAAACTCGCCCTCTACTGCCGCGGCATGGAGACAATCGAGGAACATCATGTGACCGAGATCATCGGCGACGCCAGCGCCATTTCGGTCGACGAAGCCGTGGACGCCATTTTAAGCGGAAACACCGGCAATTTCCTGCATGCCATGCAGAAGATCACGACATCCAAGACAGCTGTCTTCCTCGTCATTCAAGCTTGCCTGAAACAGTTTCAGCTTCTGGACGCGATGCGCGCAGAAATGGATGAAAAGCGGCTTCAGGCAGCTCAGGTTATGCAGACCCATGGTCGCCATCTGCATTTCCGACGCAAACCGATTATCGAACAGGCGCTACGCACCTGGAATGCAGACGCCATCAGCCGTGAAACAAGCAGGCTGCAGTCGGCAATCCTGCAGACAAGAAGGCGTCAGAGCCTGGAGGACAGCATCGCGCTGCAAACATTGCTGTCCACAACGCTTCAAAGCGGGCGAAAAGGGTAAGGCTTACCGCCGCTCTAGGAGCCGGCAGACTTCTTCAAGCTGCTCCAGCGATTTATAAGCAATGCGGATCTGGCCGCCGCTGGACTTGTGATTGATGGTAACATCAAGCCCAAGTGTGTCGGAAAGCGTGCGCTCGAGTGCGAGTGTATCAGAATCCTTCTGATCACGTGGAGCAGCCGTACGCTGCGGCTCGGATTGCGCCTTGATATCGTTCTGCGCGAGCTTTTCGGCATCGCGGACGGACATTCCCTTCGAGACGATCGTGCGGGCAAGGGCCGTCGGATCCGATGTTGGAACCAGTGCACGTGCATGACCCGCCGACAGACTGCCGGCCGCAAGAAACTCACGGACAGGTTCTGGAAGCTTGAGCAGGCGCAAAGAATTTGCGACATGGCTTCGGCTTTTGCCGATGATCTCGCCCAGGTCGTTCTGAGTATAGCCGTATTCGGCGATAAGCTGCTCGTAACCCAGCGCCTCTTCGAGGGGGTTGAGGTCCGATCGCTGAACATTCTCGACGATCGCGATCTCGAGCGCCGTCTTGTCGTCGACATCGCGGATGATCACCGGAATTTCGACAAGACCTGCGAGCTGGGCGGCGCGCCATCTTCTTTCGCCGGCTATTATTTCATACTGGTTCGTTGCATGCGTACGAACAACGATTGGCTGTACGATACCATGCTGGCGAATAGAGCTGGCAAGATCGTGCAACTCGCTATCATCAAAAAAACGCCGCGGATTGCGCGGGTTCCGGCTGACAAACTCGATCGGGATGAGACGGTCTGCACTTACACCGCTCTTTTCGCCCTCGACAGGCACCGGCTGATCCATTTCACCGATCAGTGCAGCAAGGCCGCGACCTAAACGTCTCTTCGATACATCGTCATTCATTGGGATACTCACTTGAAGCTTAAGCGGCGAGACGCTGGCGTTCACGCTGGATGACCTCGGAGGCCAGCTGTAGGTATGCCTGGCTACCGGCGCATTTCAAATCATAAAGGATCGCAGGCTTACCATATGAAGGCGCTTCGGAAACACGGACATTGCGCGGGATGAGCGTGTGATAAACTTTCTCGCCGAGATGGGATCGAACGTCACTCACCACTTGCTGGGCAAGATTGTTTCGCGCATCGAACATCGTCAGCACGATGCCCTGGATATCCAAACGTGGATTTACCGTTCGTCGAACCTGATCAACCGTCTCCAAGAGCTGACTTAACCCCTCCAATGCGAAAAATTCACATTGTAACGGAACCAAAACGGAATGCGCCGCAGCCATCGCGTTCATCGTCAACAGGTTGAAAGAAGGCGGGCAATCCAACAAAATATAAGTAAATTCAAAGGCTTGAGGAGTCGAAAGAGCCTTGCGCAGCTTGAATACCCGATCGCTCTGCTGAGCGATTTCCATTTCGATACCGAGCAAATCCATTGTCGACGGCACGATCGAAAGATTTGGAACAGCGGTGGGCAAAGACGCCTCCGTCACCCCGGCCTCACCAATCAGCAAGTCATAAGAAGAGAGTTTGCGATCTTTTCGATCGATCCCGAGGCCAGTGCTTGCGTTACCCTGAGGATCGAGGTCGACGATCAGGACTCGTTCGCCGATGGCAGCCAACGCGGTCGCCAGGTTAATGGCAGTGGTCGTCTTGCCAACACCACCCTTTTGATTGGCTATTGTAATTATCCGGTTTCGTTCAAAGGCCATGGCCGCATCATCCGAACTGTTAAACCACGCGCTGGAGATTGAAGATCTCGAGAATCACCGAATCTCTCTCGACAACGCTTCGGTGTTCTAGCAGATCAAATCGCCAACGACCACGTGCCTTGACAATTTCAGCAGCGTAATCCCGGCCTTTATGAAAAAATGCGCGAGTATCTTTATTGAGAAGCATCCAGGGCTCCGCAAAGTCGCAGAGTTTATCGAGATCCGCGAGGGCCCGTGCGGAGATAGCCTCGCAGGACGGGACAATAGCCGGTCCGTCCTCGATGCGGACAGAATGCACGGAACCGCGTGCGCCGGTCTCGCGAAGGGCCAACCTGAGGAAGGACGCCTTCTTGTTGTTGCTCTCAATAAGATGAGCCCACCCATCTCCAAGCTCGGCCAGAAAGATAGCGGTGATCACGCCGGGAAATCCGCCGCCGCTCCCCATGTCCACCCACCGTTTGGGGCCGGGGCTCAGTTGAAAGATCTGCGCGCTGTCGGCGACATGTCTTTGCCATGTATCACTCAACGTCGAGGGAGCGGCGAGGTTGATGGATTTGGACCACTTGCCAAAGAGGCCAACAAAATGCTCAAGTCTGTCTTGTGTTTCACGTGAAACACTTTGACCGTTCAACTCCATGGAAGACTCTCAAAACGTGTGTTTAAGCGACCGACCGCTGTGCAGCCTCTATCTTTCGCAAATGAACGAGCAGAAGAGAGATGGCCGCGGGCGTCATACCATCTAGCTGTGCAGCTTGAGCGACATTGAACGGCCGCTGCGTACCAAGCTTCTGCTTGAGCTCATTCGAAAGGCCAGCCAAAGTTGAATAGTCGAAATCGTCTGGAATGAGGCGATTCTCGTCACGTTGGATATCAACAATATCTGAAGACTGCCGGCGCATATAGACGGCATATGAAGCTTCGATTTCAACGGCCTGCGCGATCGGCTTGCTCAATGCTTTAAGCTCGGGCCATACATTTGACAGCAGCCCCATGTCGAAATCGGGGTAGGCGAGCAACTCGTAGGCCGAACGCCGCTGCCCATCCAAATTGATCTTCAAGCCAAACCGCCGGGCGTCGTTCGGCGTGATATGCAACGCCTTCAGCTGTTCTCGCGCACCATCAAGAGCCCGTTTGTATTCGTGGAATTTGGCACGACGAGCTTCTCCCAGACATCCGATCTCCTCCGCGATCGGAGTGAGCCTCATGTCGGCGTTATCCGCACGCAGCGAAAGGCGGTATTCCGCGCGCGAGGTGAACATGCGATAGGGCTCGGCAACGCCCCTCGACGTCAAATCGTCAATCATGACGCCGATGTAGGAGTTTGTGCGGCTCAGATAGACCGGTGTTTGATTGCCCGCCCGCCGCGCGGCATTGAGACCCGCCATGAGCCCTTGGGCCGCTGCCTCCTCATAACCAGTCGTTCCGTTGATCTGCCCTGCGAGGTAAAGCCCCGGCATTCGCTTCGCTTCGAGAGCAGGTGTCAGCTCACGCGGATCGACGTGATCGTATTCGATCGCATAGCCGGGTTGGATGATAGAAACCTTTTCGAGGCCCGGTATGGTTCGGATGAAGGCATCCTGAACCTCTGCCGGCAGCGACGTCGAAATACCATTCGGATAGACGGTATCGTCGTCCAAGCCTTCTGGCTCGAGGAAAATCTGATGCCCATCCCGCTCGCCGAACTTCACGATCTTGTCTTCGATAGAGGGACAATAGCGCGGTCCAACGCCCTCGATCTGACCGGAATACATTGCCGAACGATGCAGGTTGTCCTGGATGAGTTTATGTGTTGCAGCCGTCGTCCGCGTTACCCCACATTCAATCTGGGGATTCGTAATTGCATCGGTCATGAATGAGAACGGCGTTCTCTCCTCATCTGCGCCTTGGCGGCCGACGGATGCCCAATCAATCGTTTTCCCGTCAAGGCGCGCTGGCGTGCCGGTCTTTAGGCGACCGAGCCGAAGCCCGAGGCGAGACAATGTTCCAGACAAACCGAGAGACGGATCTTCGCCGACGCGGCCCGCAGGAATCGTCTTGTCCCCGATATGAATCAGCCCGCGCAAGAAGGTTCCTGTCGTCAGGACGACGGCGCCGCAGCTTAGAATCCGGCTATCTTTCATGACGACGCCCGTGATGCGGCCGTCTGATATATCAATATCAAAGGCATCGCCCTCGATAACCCCAATATTATCAGTAGCTTCGATTGCTGCTTGCATTGCGGCTCGATAAAGCTTCCGATCGGCCTGGGTGCGTGGGCCTCGAACCGCCGGACCCTTTTTGCGATTGAGCATCCGGAACTGGATGCCGGCTGCATCGGCCATACGACCCATGAGACCGTCCAATGCATCTACCTCACGCACCAGGTGGCCTTTACCAAGACCGCCAATCGCAGGGTTGCAGGACATGACCCCGATCGTGTCGCGCCGATGCGTCACCAGGGCCGTGCGAGCGCCGAGGCGGGCTGCTGCGCTGGCCGCTTCGCACCCTGCGTGACCACCTCCGATCACAACGACGTCGTACTGATAGACACTCATTTCGCCCTTCTCGCACGCTTCCAGTGTTTCACGTGAATCATTTTCCGATGCAAAATTCTGAAAAGATCACGTCAAGTAAATTCTCAACATCGACGCGCCCTGTAATCCTGCCCAAGGCGTTGCCTGCGATACGAAGGTTCTCGGCTCTAATATCGAGCTCTGCCGGCGGATCCACCAAGGCTGCCTCGATCGCCTTCAGGCATTCCGCAAGCGAATCCTTTTGCCGCTTGCGGCTTGGAATCGCCAGGCTATGGCTGCCTAGCTGCCGCTCCAGCCGCTCGGCGATGGCGGCGCGAAGGGCAACCAATCCCGCATCGGTGACGGCAGATATTGTCAGGTCGTAGGCGTCCGGACCATTTCCCGCGGATATATCGGCCTTTGTCCCGATCCGCAAGACTTCCGCATTGGCGATTGGCTGGAGCGCACGCGTACCCTCTGCCATGTCCTCGAGATAGAGGACAAGGCTCGCTTCAGAGATGACCTGCGTCGCACGCCGGATACCCTCTTGCTCCACGAGTTCATTTGCTTCCCGCAAACCTGCCGTATCATAAAGTTTTACGAGGAAGCCATTGATATCGAGATCTACGTGAAGAACATCCCGCGTCGTTCCCGCGACGTCGGTCACGATCGCAACCTCTCGCCGTGCAAGGGCATTCATTAGGGTCGATTTTCCGGCATTCGGCGCCCCCGCGATAACGACCTTGAAGCCATCGCGGATAATCTCGCCGGCGTGCGCGTGGGCGAGATGGCTTTTTATCTCCACCTGGAGTCGGCCGACATCATCCCAGACCAGATCCGATACGGAACCGGGTACGTCATCTTCATCGGCAAAGTCGAGTTCGGCTTCGATCAGGGCGCGAGCCCGCGTCAATCGTTCCGCCCACGAATCGTACAGTCGGGAGAGTTTTCCCTGGCTATGCTCGACCGCCAGGCGTCTTTGCATCTCCGTTTCCGCAGCTATCAGATCGGCCAAACCCTCGATCTCGACGAGGTCGAGCTTGCCGTTTTCAAAAGCCCGACGCGAGAATTCCCCTTCGGCCGCCATCCGCACGCTGTCGATCGTCTCCAGTTCTTCGAATAGCGCATTAATGACGGCCCGGCTGCCATGCATCTGGAGCTCGGCGCAGTCTTCGCCTGTAAAAGACGCCGGAGATGGAAAGAAGAGTACTAAACCGCTGTCGATGATTGAACCGTTACGCAAACGAATCGTTCGCAGCGACGCCCTGCGCGCCGGTGGAACGTCGCCTGTCAGCAATTGCACAGCATCACGTGTCTTCGCACCACTGAGGCGGATAACCGCAACGCCGGAGGGGACTGCTCCGCTCGACAGCGCATAGATGGTTTCGTTCGACATCCTCGGTTACTCTGGCCGCGCGGATTCTTCAAAAACAAAAGCCGGCCACGAAAAATGACCGGCTTTATTATCGACGGCCGGCTATCTGTTACGTGTTCATCGACTCGAAGAAATCCGGATTACTCTTCGTCTGCTTCAGCTTGTCGATAAGAAACTCGATCGCGTCGGTTGTTCCCATGGGGGCAAGAATACGTCGAAGCACGAAGATTTTCTGCAGGTCCTGACGCGGGACAAGCAGATCCTCCTTGCGCGTGCCGGACTTCAGAATATCCATCGCCGGGAAGATGCGCTTGTCCGCTACCTTACGATCCAGAACGATTTCCGAGTTACCGGTGCCCTTGAATTCTTCGAAGATGACTTCATCCATACGGCTGCCGGTATCAATGAGTGCCGTCGCGATAATCGTCAGCGAGCCGCCTTCTTCGATGTTACGGGCAGCGCCGAAGAACCGCTTCGGCCGTTGCAGAGCGTTTGCATCGACACCACCTGTCAGAACCTTACCGGAAGAGGGCACCACGGTGTTGTAGGCGCGTCCGAGGCGCGTGATCGAATCAAGCAGGATGACGACATCGCGGCCGTGTTCGACAAGCCGCTTTGCCTTTTCGATCACCATCTCGGCCACCTGCACGTGACGCACAGCTGGCTCGTCGAATGTGGAAGAAATCACTTCACCGCGCACCGAACGCTGCATGTCCGTCACTTCCTCAGGACGTTCGTCGATCAGCAGAACGATCAGGTAGCATTCCGGATGATTTGCGGTGATCGAGTGCGCAATATTCTGCAGAAGGACGGTCTTACCGGTTCTGGGCGGCGCGACGATGAGACCACGCTGGCCCTTGCCAAGCGGCGCCACGAGATCGATGACGCGCGAAGACAGATCCTTCGATGTCGGAACGTCGAGTTCCATCTTGAATCGTTCATTCGGATAAAGCGGCGTCAGATTGTCGAAGTGAACCTTATGACGGATCTTTTCCGGATCGTCGAAATTGATCGTATTCACCTTGAGCAGAGCAAAATAGCGCTCACCTTCCTTCGGACCGCGGATGGGTCCCTCGACCGTATCGCCAGTTTTCAGCGAGAATCGGCGGATCTGCGAAGGGGAAATATAAATATCGTCCGGACCCGGCAGATAGTTAGCGTTTGGCGAACGCAGGAAGCCGAAACCATCCTGCAGGACTTCCACGACGCCTTCGCCGATGATCTCGACATCCTGGCTCGCGAGAACCTTCAGGATCGCAAACATCAGTTCCTGTTTGCGCATGGTGCTTGCATTTTCGACCTCGAGCGATTCGGCGAACGCCAGAAGATCGGTCGGGGATTTACTCTTAAGTTCCTGAAGCTTCATTTCAGCCATGAAGTGACCATTACTCTATATTTCGAAGGGGAGAAGGCTATGTTGCGTCGTTTCGGTGTTGCGAAAGGGCTCGCAGACGACTGAACTCAAAACACATGCCACGAAGATGAGATGCGCGGAAAATAGCGACTAAGATACGAGCCCGCAAGGGGGCTTCTAAAAATGAAGTAAATTTAAGCCGCGTCTATTCAATTCAAAACGGCTTAACGACGGCAAGGATGACAATCAGGATCATCAGCAGCGTCGGCGCTTCATTCATGAATCTCCAATACCGCGCCGACCGTCGGTTTTCGTCACGGGCAAAAGCATCAACCGCTCGACTGAAAAACATGTGAACGCCACTCAGGAGCACGACCAGGGCGAGCTTGGCATGCAGCCAGCCGCCCTGAAAACCGTAGACAGACCAAGCCAGATACAAGCCAAAGACCCAAGTCAGCATCATCGCCGGGTTCATGATGACATTCAGCAGGCGTCGCTCCATGATCTTGAAGGTCTCCGACTGCGCTGAACCTGGCTCCGCATCCGTATGGTAGATGAAGAGCCGCGGCATGTAGAACAGCCCGGCCATCCAGGAGATCACCGCGATAATGTGCAGCGCCTTGATCCACAGATAGAGGTCGTCCGGGTTCCATACGAACAGCCCGACAGCAAGCAGCGCAAAGAGGACGAGGGCAAAATGCGCTCGTCGCCGTGCGTAGCTACCAGGTCGCTGATCCGTCTGCCTTTCCATCATCAATTCCCGCCGCGGCGAACACGTTCGACAAGCAGGCGAACATTTTCCGGATCGGCCTGCGGCGTGATTCCATGACCGAGGTTGAAGATCAGCGGCCCGCCACCGAGATGCGCCAAGATTTCGTCGACACCCTCCTCAAGCGCCCGCCCGCCGGCAACAAGCCTCATCGGATCAAGGTTGCCTTGAACCGCTCCCTCCTTTTGAAGATCAGCAGCAAATTCAAGCGGTACCGACCAATCAAGACCAATCGCGTCAGCACCGGTCTTCTGCCTGTAGGTCTTCAAAAGATAGCCCGCACCCTTGGCAAACGAGATGACCCGCGCATTCGGACGCCGTGCCTTGATAACGGCAATCATCCGAGCAACTGGCTTGATTGCATAAGCCTCGAATTCCTTTTCCCCAAGGACGCCGGCCCAAGAATCGAAAATCTGCACGGCATCAGCGCCGGCATCTATTTGCGTCACGAGATACTCGGCGGAGATATCCGCAAGCAGCATCAACAGCCGTTCAAATGCTTTTGGATACTGGTAGGCGAAAAGCCTCGCAGGCGCTTGGTCAGGTGTGCCGCGACCCGCAATCATGTAGGTTGCCACCGTCCAGGGCGCACCACAAAAGCCGAGAAGCGTCGTTTCTTCCGGGAGCTCCGCGCGCAACCGCCGTACGGTCTCAAACACCGGCTTCAGATAGTCGATAACTCCTTCCGCATCCAGACGTGAAATTCCAGCCTCGTCGATCGGCTCCATCTCTGGACCATGGCCTTCCGTAAAACGCACATTGCGCTTCATGGCATCGGGAATGACGAGAATGTCAGAGAAGAGGATCGCCGCATCGAAGCCGTAGCGGCGGATGGGCTGCAGCGTCACTTCGACAGCGTGTTCGGGTGAATAGCAAAGATCGAGGAAGCTTCCGGCCTTTGCACGCGTTTCCCGGTATTCCGGGAGATAACGACCTGCCTGTCTCATTAGCCAGACCGGCGGAGGGGAGAGAGTTTCGCCGTCGAGAACTCTCATGACTTTCCGGCGTGTTTCGCTCAAGCGCTTCGTCCCTATAAAAATCTAAAGATATTTAAAAAGGTTTCTATTTCTTAGAGTCGGTGTCTATCAAGGATTAAAATCCATCCACTGGTGATGCCGAATGTCAGGCGCATCAAAGATATCAGGACAACGTGGAGAGCCATCCATCGGGGTTTCTTGGAGAAGCTCGAATCTAAAAGTGATTCCAAAAACTTGTCTCGAAGGCTGAGGCATTTCTTTCTGTGGATATCGTGTGTACTCTAGATGAGCTCTCCAGCGCGGATCACAAATCCACAGGCCGCGCGCCAATACCCTCCAGAAAATCCGAAATGTGGATAAGGGGTCATGTTTTCCCTTGCCTCAAGCCATGCCGGTCCCTTAGCTCTTTCCCATCCAGTCTTTTCAACAGGCAGCAGAAAATAGCGTGGAGAACCGCACGAACTTCTTCCATCTGCATCTGATTTCTGACTCGACCGGTGAGACTCTGATCTCAGCCGGCCGCGCTGCATCGGCCCAGTTCAAATCTGCCCAAGCGGTCGAACACGTCTATCCGTTGATCCGCAACCGCAAGCAGCTGCTTGCAGTTCTCGATGCGATCGACAACGAGCCCGGCATTGTTCTTTACACGGTCGTCGACCGGGAACTCGCTGCGCTGATCGATGAGAGGTGTGTCGAGATGGGCGTTGCCTCAGTCAATGTGCTTGAGCCTGTGATGGCCGCTTTCCAGCTCTATCTCGGGGCTCCGCTGCGGCGTCGTGTCGGCGCTCAACATGTTATGAATGCCGGCTATTTCGCACGCATCGAGGCGCTCAACTTCACCATGGATCACGACGACGGGCAAATGCCCGAGGACTACAACGATGCCGACGTCGTCATCATCGGTATCAGTCGTACGTCCAAAACGCCGACGAGCATCTATCTCGCCAATCGCGGCATCAAGACAGCGAACATTCCGATCGTCTATGATGTTCCTTTGCCGGAAGCGCTTTTCACTGCAACGAGGCCGTTGATCGTCTGCCTCATAGCAACGACGGATCGGATATCGCAAGTGCGTGAGAACCGGGTGCTGGGTGCGACGCCCGGCTTCGATCGTGGCCTGTATACGGATCGAGCCGCGATCTCCGAAGAACTGAAATATGCCCGCTCGCTTTGTGCGCGGCATAATTGGCCGTTGATCGATGTGACCCGTCGCTCCATCGAAGAGACAGCGGCCGCGATCGTTGCCCTGCGCCCCAAGCTGCGCTAAGCGCTGACATTGTGAACCACGAGCTATGAGACGCATGACATCGAAACTGATTCTCGCTTCGTCCAGTCCATTCCGGAGGATGCTGCTTAAAAATGCCGGCCTGGAGTTTGAAGCGCATGCGGCAAAGATAGATGAGCGCGCAATCGAAGCACCCCTCGAACGAGAGGGCGCATCTCCAGATAGAGTTGCTTTGGTGCTTGCGAGGGCTAAAGCAGACGAGGTGAGCGCCCGGTTTCCGGACGCGCTCATCATTGGCTCGGACCAGACCATGTCGCTTGGCGATCGTGTGTTTCACAAGCCGCACGACATGGCTGACGCCGCCAATCATCTGAGATCACTCTCGGGACAAACACATCGCCTGAACAGTGCGATCGCCATCATCCGGAATGGTGCACTTTTATGGGAGCATGTGTCACACGCGTCGCTGACGATGCGCGTTCTGTCGGCGGATTTCATATCGCGCCATCTCGCACGCGTCGGCAACACGGCGCTTGGCAGCGTTGGCGCCTATCAGCTGGAGGGCGAGGGAATTCAACTTTTCAGCAAGATCGACGGCGACTACTTCACGATCCTTGGCCTGCCGATGCTGCCGCTGCTCGCGAAACTAAGGGGATTGGGTGCGATTGATGGATGATTCACGTGAAACATTCGGCCCGAATGCCTTCGTCACCGGCTTCCCCGTGCGGCACTCACGTTCGCCTTTGATCCACGGATACTGGCTGAAAAAGCTTGGGATTGCCGGAAGCTACCGCGCATACGAGGTTGCTCCCGCCGATTTTGCAGCATTCATTGGATCGCTCAAGGATCAAAGCTCGGGCTTTATCGGCGGCAATGTCACCATTCCGCACAAGGAGTTGGCCTGCCAGCTCGCGGACAGCCCGGATGAACTCTCCCAGGAACTCGGCGCATCCAATACGTTATGGCTGGAGGAAGGAAAACTCCATTCGACCAATACCGACGGTCACGGATTTACCGCCAACCTGAACGCGCGCCACCCTGGCTGGGATAAACACGAGACCGCAATAATACTCGGTGCAGGCGGCGCCAGCCGGGCGGTGATACAGGCGGTGCGCGACCGCGGCTTCAGGGAGATCCATGTCGTCAACCGGACCGCGGCTCGCGCGCAGGAACTTGCCGATCGTTTTGGAGACAAAGTCTATGCGCATCCGATGGGAGCGCTCGCGGAGGTCATGAAAGGTGCTGGTCTTTTCGTCAACACGACATCGCTCGGTATGGACGGCGAAACAGCACCGGCAATCGATTTTTCCCCGCTCGACAGTAACGCGCTCGTCACAGATATCGTCTATGTGCCGCTGAAGACACCCTTGCTGAAACAAGCCGAGGAGCAGGGTTTCGCGATCGTGGATGGACTTGGTATGCTGCTTCATCAGGCGGTGCCGGGCTTCGAGAAATGGTTCAGCAAGCGGCCGGTGGTCGATGACGAGCTTCGTGCACTCGTCGTCGCAGATATGGAAAAACACAGATGATCCGGATCGGTCTCACGGGTTCCATAGGGATGGGGAAATCAACGGCGGCAAAGCTCTTTGCCGGAGCCGGTATCCCCGTCAATGATTCCGATGCTGTGGTCCACGAGCTTTATGCCGGCGAGGCAGCGCAGTTGATCGAAGCTGAGTTCCCGGGCACCGTTCGGAACGGCGTCGTCGACCGTCAGGAACTTGGGCGTCAGCTTTCGCGCCGACCAGATGGCTTCAAAACGCTCGAAGCAATCGTTCATCCGCTGGTTCGCCAGCGCGAAACGGAATTCGTGGAACGCGAAAAAGCACGAGGATCGGAGATAATCCTGCTCGATATCCCGTTGCTTTTCGAAACTGGTGCGGAGACGCGGGTCGACATAGTCGTGGTCGTGAGCTGCGATCCACAGATTCAGCGCGATCGGGTGCTTGCGCGACCGGGCATGACCGAGGAAAAATTCAATATGATTCGCTCGCGGCAGACCCCGGACGCCGAAAAGCGGGAGCGTGCCGATTATGTCATCGACACGGGACACGCCATCGAAATTACGCGGGCGAGGGTGATTGAAATCATCGGGGTCTTGAAAGCGCGGATCGCGAAGGGAGATTTCCGGAATGCGTGAAATCATTTTCGATACGGAAACCACCGGTCTCGACAGCCGCATGGATCGCATCATCGAAATCGGCGGCGTCGAGCTTTTGAACCATTTCCCGACCGGCCGCACGATCCATATCTATATCAATCCGGGAGATCAGAAAGTTCATCCCGATGCGCTCGCCGTTCACGGTATTACCGACGAGTTTTTGAAGGACAAGAAGCCTTTCTCCGCAGTGGTCGAAGAGATCATCGAGTTCTTCGGTGACGCAAGGTGGATCGCGCACAATGCGACCTTCGATATGGGTTTTGTGAATGCCGAACTCGCTCGCCTTGGCATACCGCCGGTCCTGCCGGAGAGGGTCGTTGATACGCTTTCTCTCGCTCGGCGCAAACATCCGATGGGACCGAATTCGCTCGATGCCCTCTGCCGCCGCTACGGTATAGACAACTCACACCGCACAAAACACGGTGCACTTCTCGACTCCGAACTGCTTGCCGAGGTCTATATAGAGATGATCGGCGGGCGTCAGACCGCTCTCGGTTTGAGCGTTTCGGCAACAAGCGGGGCAGGCGACGCCGAGATTGTTCTGGATGAGGCCGTTGACATAGGTTTGGAGCGGCCCAGGCCCCTCGCGCCGCGCCTTAGCGAAGCGGAAGCTCAGGCTCACGATGCGTTGATTGCCGCACTCGGCACCAAAGGCATCTGGGCCAGATACGATCGTCCAAATTAAAAATGCCCGGGCTTTGACCCGGGCACGGCTGTCAAAATCACGTGCTTCGAATCAATTTGTCTGCACCTTTGCGCGCGTCTGCTCTTCGGCGACGCGTTGTGCAAACATCTGTGCGAAGTCGATCGGGTCGATCATCAGCGGCGGGAAGCCGCCATTGCGCGTAACATCGGCAATGATCTGGCGGGCAAACGGGAAGAGCATGCGCGGGCATTCGATGAAGAGAACGGGCAGCATGTGTTCTTGCGGGAAGCCGGCAACGCGGAAGACGCCGCCGTAAACGAGTTCGGCATGAAAGACCGTCTTGTCGCCATCCTTGGCCTCGGCGTTGAGCGACAGCACAACATCGAAGTCCGTATCCGAAAGAGGATTGGCATTGACGTTGACGTTGATATTGATCGCCGGCGCCTTGTCGCGCGCTTGAAGTGACCGCGGCGCACCCGGATTTTCGAAGGAAAGGTCCTTCGTGTACTGAGCGAGAATGGTGAGGCTCGGGCTTGTCGTGCCGCTGCCGTTGTTTTCATCAGCCATTGGATTTTCCTCGAGGGGCATTGGATGTTGCCTGCTTTTCACATTTCGTGAAAAGGCTTACTACTTTTGTGGAATCTGTTTCTTATTCACAGTGCT
>NZ_JABEPH010000140.1:0-13965 GCF_013004495.1 Rhizobium sp. SEMIA 4085 | reverse complement strand
CTGCGACAAGGTGCTAGTCGACGCCCCCTGCACGGGCACGGGCACGTGGCGCCGCCGCCCCGATACCAAATGGCGGCTGACGGCAAAGAACCTCGACGAGCGCACGAGCCAGCAACAGGATGCTTTGAAGCAGGCGAGCGCCTTCGTGCGCCCAGGCGGCGAGCTGATCTACGTCACCTGTTCCGTGCTCCCGCAGGAGAATGAACAACAGGTCCGACGCTTCGCCGCCGAAAATCCGGCATTCTCCATCGAAAGCGCCCTGACTGCCTGGGATGAGCTTTTCGGCAAGAATGCACCGCGCCCGCGTTCGTCGGATGGTGAAACGGTTACGCTGACACCGGCATCGACCGATACGGACGGCTTCTTCTTCTGCCGGATGCGGCGTAAAGCTTAAGACGCCTGATGTGACGGCGCCTGCGCCGGACCTCCAGATCAGAAGTCGAACAATTGCACGCTACCAGTTCAATTTTCCGCCCTTTTCCAAGTAAAGTCCTTTCTGAACTGGCGTTTTTAAACAAGTTCCATTCTTAAAATCATTCCAAACTAGAGTGTTTGACACTGGTTTTCTTTTGCGCGAAGAGATTCGGGCGATTTCAGACGGATATCCGTCATAGGAGAGGATCATGAAGCTCAACAAGAATTTCTGCGCAGCTTTGGCGCTGGCGATAGCACCCCTATCCAGCCCGGCTCTCGCCGACACCGATGCTGCGGCCGTCGTGAAGCATTATGCCGAAGTGGCGCATGCGAAATACGAGGACTCACTGATCACCGCAAAGGCGCTCGACAAGGCGATTGACGCCTTCCTGAAAACGCCGAACGACGAGACGCTGAAGGCTGCCAAGGATGCGTGGCTTGCGGCCCGTGTTCCTTATCAGCAGACGGAAGTCTACCGCTTCGGCAATCCGATCGTCGATGACTGGGAAGGCAAGGTCAACGCTTGGCCGCTCGATGAAGGCCTGATCGATTATGTCGATGCCTCCTACGGCGCGGAGAGCGACGAGAACGCGCTCTATGTTGCAAACGTCATCGCCAACAAGACGATCAAGATCGACGGCAAGGATATCGACGCTTCCAAGCTGACGCCGGAGTTCCTGTCCGGCACGCTGCAGGAAGCAGGCGGCGTCGAAGCCAATGTCGCGACCGGCTACCATGCCATCGAATTCCTCCTCTGGGGCCAGGACCTGAACGGCACCGGTCCGGGAGCAGGCAGCCGCCCGGAACCGATTACGACCTCAAGAATTGCACGCATGGCAATTGCGATCGCCGCGCCCAATATCTGAAGTCGGTTTCCACGCTGCTGGTCTCCGACCTGCAGGAAATGACCGACAATTGGGTGGCTGACGGTGCTGCGACGAAGAACGTCGAAGCCGATCCGAAGGCGGGTCTCGTCGCGATTCTGACCGGCATGGGCTCGCTTTCCTACGGCGAACTCGCCGGCGAGCGCATGAAGCTCGGCTTGTTGCTGCACGATCCGGAAGAGGAGCATGATTGCTTCTCCGACAACACCTATAACTCGCATCTCAACGATGCGATCGGCATCGCCGCCGCTTACACCGGGGAATATACCCGCGTCGATGGAACGAAGCTGACCGGCCCGTCGCTGCACGATCTCGTTGCCGCGAAAGACAAGGCACTCGATACCGAAGTCGCGGGCAAGCTGAAGACGACGCTTGATGCAATGCACGCCATGGCAAAACGCGGCGAGACGGTCGAGAAGTACGATCAGATGATCGCCGAAGGCAACAAGGACGGCAACGCCGCCGTTCAAGCCGCTGTCGACGGTCTCGTTGACCAAACAAAGTCGATCCAGCGTGTTATCGCCGCACTCGATGTTGGCACGGTTCAGCTTGAAGGTTCCGACAGCTTGGATAAGCCTGACGCTGTCTTCCAATAAGCAAAAAGGCGGGCCGCTTCCAAACTCAAGCGGCCCGAACTCTGAAATGATCCATAATCCGGCTCGTCGCGTTTTTCTCTGCGCTGCTTTCTGCGCCACGCTTGCCGGCCTTCCGGTGGCCTTTGCCGCCGGTTTTAATCTCCCGACCAAACGCACCGATCTTTCCGATGCCGATTTGAAGCGCGTCGAGGCCGTGACGCGCCCGGCTAGTGATTTTTCCAAAGCCGAGCCATACGAGGCGATGCAGGCGGGTGCCGCCACATCGGTCGATCCGGTTACGCAGGATTCCTTCTCGCATATCTCGGCAAACATCCCCTTCGAGGAAGAGCAGAACTTCAAGCTCGGCAATGCACTCTTCAAGAAGCTCTGGGTTTCCGCGCCATCCTCGACACAGGCGTCGGATGGCCTCGGGCCGCTCTTCAATGCGCGCTCCTGCATGAGCTGCCACGTCAACGACGGACGCGGCAGGCCACCGGAAGGCGGCGTCAGCGCCACATCGATGTTCTTTCGCCTTGGACGAGCAGCGGCGACACCGGAAGAAGGAGCGACGATCGCAAATGCGAGCGCCGTCAATTTCCCGGACCCTACTTATGGTCATCAGTTGCAGGACCTTGCCGTGCCCGGCCTCGCCGCCGAAGGGAAGATGGCCATTCGCTATGCGGAAAAGACCGTTACGCTTGCCGGCGGAGAAACAGTCTCATTGCGCGCGCCGACCTACGAAGTGAAGGATCTTGCCTACGGCCCGCTCGATCCATCGACGACGATATCGCCGCGCGTCGCCCCGGCGATGATCGGGCTCGGCCTCATCGAAGCCATTCCAGCCGCCGACATCCTCGCGCATGCCGACCCCAACGACAAAGATGGTAACCGCATTTCAGGCAAGGCTGCCATCGTGCGTGATCATAGCACAGGCGCGGTCACCCTTGGCCGCTTCGGGTGGAAGGCACAGAATGCAACTGTGCGCGACCAGAGCGCTGCCGCCTTCTCCAGCGACATCGGCATATCGACGCCCGACCGGCCGGATGCACATGGGGATTGCATGCAGGCCGAGTTAAAATGCCAAAAAATGCCGACCGGCATTCAAAAGCGCCTGGGCAATGAAGAGGCACCCGGGCCTGTCCTCGATCTCGTGACCTTCTATTCGGCCAATCTAGCCGTACCGGCGCGGCGAAAGGCAAGCTTCCCCGAGACGCTGAGGGGTAAGGAACTTTTCTATCAGTCCGGCTGCATATCCTGCCACGTACCCAAATTCGTCACACGTAGGGATGCTGCCGAAAACGCTCAGTCCTTTCAGCTTATCTGGCCTTATTCGGATTTCTTGCTGCACGATATGGGCGAAGGTCTTGCCGATGGCCAGCAAGTAGGCCACGCAAGCGGACGTGAATGGCGCACGCCGACGCTATGGGGTATAGGACTGACCCGGACTGTCAGCGGACACAGCTTTTTCCTCCACGACGGCCGCGCCAGAAACCTTACCGAAGCGATCCTCTGGCACGGTGGCGAAGCCGAGAAAGCCCGCGATGCATTCTCCTCTCTGCCGAAAGACGATAGAGAGGCCCTGATCAGATTCCTGGAGTCCCTGTAATGCGCCTTTGGCAACCTCTCGTGCTTTCATTCATGCTCGTGTCATCGGCAATTGCACAGACTGCGTCGACGCCGACGGGGCTGAACGAGGAAGCGGTGCCTGGCGTGATGGCGCGGGCCGTCGACGAGGTGATCCGTCCAGGCTACCGCAACATGCAACAGTCTACCGCACGCTTGACGACGGCGATGAAGGACCTCTGCGACGGTGGCACACAGCAGACTTTAGATAAGGCCAAATCTGCTTTCGACGATACGATCCGCTATTGGTCGATCATCGAGATCGTGCAAACCGGCCCGGTGATGCACGACAATCTCTTCGAACACATCCTCTTCTTCCCAGATCGAAAGGGCGTCGGCCTTAGACAGGTACAGGCACTGCTCGCCAAGGCCGACCCGAAGGATGCAACGGTCGACGCGATCGGGGAAAAAAGTGTCGCCTTGCAGGGTCTGACGGCGCTTGAATACGTGCTTTACGGCAACGGCTCAGACGATCTCCTCAAACAAAAGAACGGGTTCCGCTGCCAATACGGCGCTGCTGTCGCGGGCAATATCCAGCGCGAGGCAGGCGAAGTCGTTGCGGCTTGGGAAAAGCCGGACGGCGTGCAGGCAAGCTGGAAACGTCCCGGTCCCCAAAGCGAAGATTTCATGGATAACAAGGAAGCGGTGACCGCGCTTCTCGGTATTCTTGTCCACGGCGTCGAAACCGTCCGCGATCAGCGGCTGGAGCTGTTTTACAAAGGCCGGGATGACACGGCTCCGCGCCCGCGCATGGCTATCTACTGGCGCTCGAAAAACACCTGGAAATCGATGACGGCAAACCTCGAGGGACTGCGTACGCTCTGGCAGAAGGCCGGAATGGCGGAACTTCTGCCTGCCGACAAGAAGCCCGTTGCTGATGCAATCGAGGCGAACTTCAAGACCCTGCTTGATACCGTCCCGAAGCTCAATCCGGATATCGACGTGGCAACCAGCGATGCGGAGAAAGCCAAGCTCGACGCATTTCTGGCGACGAGCCGTGAATTGATCACCCGCATCAGCGACGAATATGGCGGCGCGATCGGCCTTTCGGCCGGCTTCTCCTTCTCCGACGGGGACTGAGCCGATGTGGCGGAGCGCTGCGATCGACCGGCGCAGTTTCGTCAAGGCAGCAGGCCTCAGCTTTATCGCCGCATTGCAGCCGCGCGGGCTGCAGGCACTTGAGCGCGCGGACGCGGTTTATGCCTCGGGCATCCGCGCTGCCGACGGCTCCTTCGCGGTCGCGACCGTGACCGAACGCGGCGAAATCGTCGATCAGGTCGCCCTGCCCGCTCGTGCCCACGGCATGGCCTTCAGCCCAACCACCGGCAAGACCGTCGCCTTCGCTCGCCGTCCCGGCACCTACGCAATGATCTTCGATCCCTGGAACAGGGGTGAGCCGGTCGTTATCACCTCCGCCGAAGGCCGCCACTTCTACGGACACGGTACGTTTTCGCCGGACGGCCGGTTGCTTTATGCCAGTGAGAACGATTTTGACGGCAATCGCGGCATGATCGGTCTTTACGACGTGACAAACCGCTTCGCCCGCATCGGCGAGTTCCAGACCTACGGGGTCGGCCCGCACGATATGACCGTCTCCGATGACGGCCGCTGGCTTGTCATCGCCAATGGTGGCATCGAGACCCATCCGGATTTCGGCCGCACGAAGCTCAACCTTAGCAACATGCAGCCATCGCTGACGCTGATCGATGCGTCCAATGGCACGCTCGTCGAAAAACATGTGCTGCCGCGGCAATGGTCGCAGGTCTCGACCCGTCACGTCGATATCGACGCCGATGGCCGCGTGTGGTTTGCATGCCAGTACGAGGGCCACCGTCACGACCTGCCGCCGCTCGTCGGCCACTTCGCCAAAGGCGAGGAAGTAACCTTCATCGATCTGCCGGAGAAAACGACCCGCCAGCTCGGCAACTATGTCGGTGCCATTGCCGTCAACCGCAAGGACGCCCTGGTCGGCGTGACGTCGCCGAAGGGTGCATCGGCGATCATCGACGCCAACTCCGGCAAGGTCTTGGCCGAAGACATCATCCCCGACGCTGCCGGCATCGCACCCGCCCAACATGGATTTGCGGTCTCTTCCTATGACGGTGCGTTCCTTGCGACGCGCAGCAGTGTGGCATGGGATCAGCATATCGTCAGGATTGCCCGGGAGCGCGCTTGATCTTCAGCCAGTGCTTGCTGCGGACCGTCTTTGCGGCACTCGGCTCGATCGCATATCGGAAAGTGCTTCCCTTTCATCCTTGTCGAAACCGGCGCGCCGTGCCACTTTCGCGGTCGCAAGGGGACAAATGCATGAGCGTTAGGAACAACGGCGACTTCCGCGAACGGATCCGTCAGAATTTTGCCCGCCAGGCGGCGATGGAAACGATCGGCGCCGAGCTGACGCGCGTCGAGCACGGCGTGGTGGAGATCGAACTTCCCTTCGACGTCAAGCTCACGCAACAGCATGGCATTCTTCACGCCGGCATCATTTCGGCAGCTCTCGACAGCGCCTGCGGCTTTGCCGCCTACAGTGTCATCAACGCCGATGCCTCGATCCTGACGATCGAATTCAAGGTCAACCTGATGTCGCCTGGGCGCGGCGAGCGCTTCCTGTTTCGCGGCGAGATCACCAAACCAGGCTCCAATATCATCGTCGCCGACGGGCGCGGCTATGCGATCGGCGACGGACCGGCCAAGCTGATCGCCTCCATGACGGGAACGATGATGGTCGTTCGCGGCAGAGAGGGAATTACGGGATGAAATTCGAACTGAAGCCGATCGCCGGCAAGTCCATCCTCTTCGTCATGGCGGCGGAAGCCGAATATGGCCCCTTCCTGCGCTCCCGTTTCGAACCGCTGATGACGGGCGTCGGTCCAGTCGAGGCGGCGGTCGCGATGACGAAGACGCTTTCCCGCCTCGATCATGCCGACGACCTGCCGCAGCTTGTCGTCTCTCTCGGCTCGGCTGGTTCCGCGACGCTTGAGCAGACAGAAGTCTATCAGGTTTCTTCCGTTTCCTACCGCGACATGGATGCGTCGCCGCTTGGTTTCGAGAAGGGACACACACCCTTCCTCGATCTTCCAGCGGTCATCGATCTGCCGCTCCGCATTCCCGGTATTCCTGAGGCCAGCCTTTCCACCGGTGGCAACGTCATTTCGGGGGCGGCCTACTCGGATATCGCTGCCGACATGGTGGACATGGAAACATTCGCGATTCTGCGCGCCTGCCAGGGCTATAAGCTGCCGTTGATCGGCCTGCGCGGAATCTCCGACGGCGCTGAAGAACTGCAGCATATTTCCGGCTGGACCGAGTATCTGCACGTGATCGATCGCAAGCTCTCCTATGCCGTCGATGGCCTGTTCACAGCGCTCGAGGATGGTGTTTTCTGGTTCTGAAAGCCTCTAAGGCAGGGACAATCCGGACAATAAAATCCCGGCTCGCCCGATTTCCTGGATTGCCAGGACGGGTGCTTTTCATTAAAGGCTCGCCATGACCCAGACAGCACATCCCGACAGCGTTCTCATCGTCGATTTCGGCAGCCAGGTGACCCAGCTGATCGCACGCCGCGTGCGCGAGGCGGGTGTGTACTGCGAGATCGTTCCCTTCCAGTCTGCCGAAGAGGGCTTCAAGCGCCTTCAGCCGAGGGCTGTAATCCTGTCCGGCAGCCCGGCTTCGACGGTCGATGAAGGTTCGCCCCGCGCGCCGCAGATCATCTTCGACAGCGGCCTGCCGGTCTTCGGTATCTGCTACGGACAGCAGACGATGTGCATGCAGCTCGGCGGCAAGGTCGAGAGCGGCCATCACCGCGAATTCGGCCGCGCTTTCCTGGACGTCGACAAGGACTGCCCACTGTTCGAAGGGCTGTGGTCGAAGGGTTCGCGCCATCAGGTCTGGATGAGTCACGGCGACCGCGTCACGGCGCTGCCGGATGGCTTCGAGGTCGTCGCGACCTCCTCCAACGCACCATATGCTTTCATCGCCGACGAAAAGCGCAATTATTACGGCGTGCAATTCCATCCGGAAGTCGTGCATACCCCGGATGGCGCGAAGCTTATCGGCAACTTCATTCACAACATCGCTGGTATCAAGGGCGACTGGTCGATGTCGGCCTATCGCCAGAAGGCGGTCGAGCAAATCCGCCAGCAGGTCGGCGACAAGCGCGTCATTTGCGCGCTTTCGGGCGGCGTCGACAGCTCGGTCGCAGCTCTCCTAATCCATGAAGCCGTCGGCGATCAACTCACCTGCATCCTGGTCGATCATGGCCTGATGCGCAAAGACGAGGCAGCGAGCGTCGTTGCGATGTTCCGCGAGCATTACAATCTCCACTTGCTGCATGTCGATGCCTCGGACAGGTTCATCGGCGAGCTCGAAGGCGTCAGCGATCCGGAGACCAAGCGCAAGATCATCGGGCGCTTGTTCATCGAGACCTTCGAGGAAGAAGCCAAGAAGCTCGGCGGCGCCGACTTCCTGGGCCAGGGCACTCTCTATCCGGATGTGATCGAAAGCGTATCTTTCACCGGTGGCCCATCGGTTACCATCAAGTCGCACCACAATGTCGGCGGCTTGCCGGAGCGCATGAACATGCAGCTCGTCGAGCCGCTGCGTGAGCTCTTCAAGGACGAAGTGCGCGCCCTCGGCAAGGAGCTCGGACTGCGCGATAGCTTCATCGGCCGCCATCCCTTCCCGGGCCCGGGGCTCGCAATTCGCTGCCCGGGCGGCATCACTCGCGAAAAGCTCGACATCCTGCGCGAAGCCGATGCCATCTATCTCGACGAAATCCATAAAGCAGGTCTCTACGATGCGATCTGGCAGGCCTTCGCGGTGCTGCTTCCGGTCCAGACCGTCGGCGTCATGGGCGACGGGCGCACCTACGAGTTCGTCTGCGCGCTTCGCGCCGTCACCTCGGTCGACGGCATGACGGCGGATTTCTATCACTATGACATGGAGTTCCTCGGCCGCGCCGCAACCCGCATTATCAACGAAGTGCGCGGTATCAATCGGGTGGTTTATGACGTGACTTCGAAGCCGCCTGGCACGATCGAGTGGGAATGATTCAGGCCCATCCAAACGCCGCCGATTTTGCGCCACTGCACGACGTAAGTGACTGAAAACAAAAATAAATCCATTCAATAACTATCGGCAGCTATCGACGGGTATAGTTTGAGCCTGGCGGCCCGTCTGACGGGCCTTGGGCATATTGTTTAGCCGCATTTATGAAAGTACCGTCAGCGGCAATGAGGCTCGTGACGGTACTTTTTTCGTATTAAGCCATTGAATGCAATGGTCAATATCTGTCGCTGAGCCTGGATTTGTGCTGACGGTACTTTTCAGGAGGCAGTAGGGATGCTGACGGACGCGACCCTCAAGGCATTGAAACCAAAAGAGAAGGTGTACAAAGTCGCCGAGCGCGATGGCATGTATGTCCGCGTCATGCCCAGTGGAGCGATCTCATTTCGCTTGGACTACAGGCTCAACGGCCGCCGGGAGACTGTCTATCTAGGCAGGTACGGGCGCGATGGTATCTCGCTTGCCCGGGCTCGAGAGAAGTGCATCGACGCGAGGCGCGCCGTTGCCGAAGGACGGTCGCCTGCGATCGAGAAGCAGCGCGACAAGCGTCGCCTGAAAGAGGCGAAGAGTTTTGGAGAGTTCGGGGAGAAGTGGCTCACTGCGGCCCCGATGGCGGACAGCACGCGTGCTATGCGGCGTTCTATCTTCGAACGAGAGCTGTTACCTGTCTGGCGCAATCGTCTCCTGACGGAGATCACGCCAGACGATCTGAGAGCATATTGCGGCGGCATCGTTGAACGCGGTGCTCCGGCGACGGCCATTCATGTGCGAGACATCCTGAAGCAGATTTACGGCTTCGCCATCTTGCATGGCGAGAAGGTTGCCAATCCGGCCGACGAAGTCGGTCCAGCATCGATCGCAACCTTTGTGCCGAAGGACCGCTCGCTTTCGCCGTCTGAAATTCGGGTGATGCTGAAGCAGCTCGAACATGTCGCAACGCTTCCCACGATCCGTCTGGGAATGCGGCCACGGTTTCCGCTGCGGGTTCCGTTTCCGTGCTGCTTGCGGCTTGCGCAGCCGTGCTAGCTACATCCGGCGCGGGCAATGCCACCACCACGTCCGCCGTCGCTTCTCCGACGCTGCGGATTTCCCTATTCACCGTCGCATCCTCAGCCGTCTCGACCGTGACGGCCTTCGCCTTCTTCGCTGTCCTTGCCATTGTTCCAATCCTTTCCTTGGTTCAATGCCGGAGGCATGTCCCCGACATGCCTCCCGGGGGCGCGTGAGCGCTCGGCAGAGAGGGGGGCGGCTGCCGGCGAGCATGGCCGGGTTGCGACGCGAGCGGGGCGGATGGGAACCATTGGAGCGGTGACGGCTATCTGCCGTCTTGCGAGCGCGCTGCCCTGCCATGCGCAGGCGGCGGTCGCGGGGGAGAGATGGCCGAAACCATCTCTCCCCTGACGGTGCAGCAGGTTGTTGCACAATTGGTCGTTCTACTTGATTTTCCCGGCCAATGGCCGTACATCTGCTGGAAAGGAGAATATCGATGGTCCAATCTGCAGTACATCCGCCTCGTGGTCGGGTCCGTGGCGAGCGTCTTGAGACGCGCGTGACAGCCGACCAGAAAAGCCTTATTGAGCGCGCCGCGGCCCTCCAGGGCCGGACGGTGACTGATTTTGTGTTGTCCAGCGTCCAGGAGGCCGCCCGCCGGGCAATCGAAGAACATCAGCGTCTGGACCTCTCGGTCCGTGACAGCGAGACCTTCGTAGAAGCATTACTCAACCCGCAGCCGGTCAATGATCGTCTGCGTGACACGGTGCGTCGCTATCGCCAAACGACCGGCGTCTGACGGGTGGCGGGCGACATCGGAGAAGCCCCGTGGGTCGAGATCCTCGGTGCTCAGCACGACAGGTCTGCGTTTGAAAGTGGCGTCGAGCCGCTTGACCGGTATTTCCGGGTTCAGGCGGGTCAGGATGCCCGCAAGAACATGGCCGCGCCTTTCGTGCTGGTGCTGTCGGACGGTGCGGTCGCTGGCTACTACACCCTTTCGTCGACGGCAGTGAATCTCGGGGATCTGCCGGAAAAGGCAGTGCGGAAACTGCCGCGCTATCCGCTCGTTCCAGCGACTCTTCTCGGTCGACTTGCGATCGACCGACGCCACCAAGGCAAGGGCTATGGCCGGTTTCTGCTGGCGGATGCCCTCTTTCGGGCCGTCAGGAGCGAGATCGCGTCCTTCGCGGTGGTCGTAGACGCCAAGGATGAAAATGCGCGCCGCTTCTACGAGCGTGAAAGCTTTTTGCCGTTTCCCGACCAGCCAATGAAGCTGTTCCGGCCGATGGCGGACATCGAACAGCTCTTCAAATAAGAAATGGGGAAGGAAATTGCATTTTGGGATGGGCGCGGCGCGGCAAAAGAGAACATTCGGTCGTTTGAGACTGCGAAGACCTGGCGACCTTACGTCAGGATCGCCATTCTCGAGCGGCGCAAGGCTATTGCTGCATTCCCGCGAGATGTGGGCCGGTTGTTACGCAAAGCCATAAATCGCTTCGCGGCGGCGGTTTAAAAGGAGGCAGCTCCCGATGGTCAGGGTTCTGGAACAATGGCGGCTATTTGCCGCCCTGCGAGCGCGCGGCCCTGCCATGTGCAGGCGGCGGTCGCGGGGGGGGAGAGATGGCCGAAACCATCTCTTCCCACTTATCGGGTATTGCCCGGCTGCGCTCAGGCTCTGGTTGGTGGTGCTCCGTGGCGTGTTCCGGCCCTGAACGCAGAGGCGCGGTTAACGCACAGGACTCCCTTGGTGCAGCCGGGGCACTGGCGGGCAAGCAGGATGCCGGTAGCTTCGAGTCAGCGGCCGTCGCAGACATCGATCGCCTCGGCCAGAGTGACGGCGCGCCGCCGGTGCCGGTCATCGCGGAGAAGCGAGATCGGACGTGTCCGCAGCGACGGGCCGCGTTACCGAATGGTTGCTTTGAGCCTAGAGCTAGAGTGGTGGCCTCTTCGAGCTGGTACCTTGCCCCTCCACATGGGTAGTGATACAAATCCTCGGATAATAGATCCTATATTACGAGTTTCCGTATCGTGTCACCTATGTCCCAACGCCAGATCGTCCACGCCGTGCTGACCGCGCGCGGAATCTCGCGCTTGGCAGAACTGCGTGCGGCGGGCGTAACAGCCGCCACCGTGAGCCGCATGGAACACGATGGCGAAGTGCTTCGACTCGCGCGAGGGCTTTATCAACTTTCCGATGCGCCCCTCGACGCCAATCATAGTCTGGCTGAGGCCGCCAAACGGGTTCCCAAGGGCGTCGTTTGCCTCGTTTCGGCCCTGGCATTCCACGGTCTGACCGATCAGCTTCCAAGCCAGGTTTGGCTCGCCGTGGGTCAGAAGGACTGGTCCCCGAAGCCCGACAGCACGCCTATTCGGATCGTGCGTTTCACCGAAAGACTGCTCAATGAAGGTGTAGAGACCCATGTCGTCGAGGGTGTTCCCGTAAAGGTCTTTGGGATCGTCAAAACAATTGCGGATTGCTTCCGATATCGCAACAAGATCGGCCTGTCGGTGGCGATCGAGGGCCTTCAGGAAGCGCTTCGCCAGCGCAAAGCCACGGCAGGCGAAATTGTCAGGCAGGCCGAGCGTGGTGGTGTCTCCACCGTGATCCGGCCGTACATCGAGGCGCTGACTGCCAATGGCTAAGGAGATCAGGACATCGGCGCCTCGGTGCGCGCACGCCTGCTGCAACTCGCCAAGGCAAGTGGCCAGAGCTTCGACCTGATTCTGACCCGTTTCGCTCTTGAGCGGCTGCTATTTTGACTCAGCCGTTCACGTCATGCCGAGGGCTTCGTGCTAAAGGGCGCGATGCTAATGATGAGCTGGTTCGATGATCCGCACCGCGGCACGCGCGACCTTGATCTGCTGGGCTTCGGCGATCCGAGCGCTGAGCCGATGCTGGCGACATTTCGGGAGATCTTGGCGCAGGATTCCGGCGATGGCGTGGAGTTCGACGCCGACGCGCTCCGCGTCGACCGCATTCGCGAGGAGTTGGAATATGGGGGGCTCAGGCTGCGGACGACGGCCTCGATCAGCGGCGCCCGGATCGGCCTGACGATCGACATCGGCTTTGGCGATGCACTGGAGCCTGGTGCCGAAGAACTGGACTATCCTTCGATGCTGGACTTCCCAATGCCCCGGCTGAGGGGCTATGCGCGTGAAACCGTCATTGCCGAGAAGTTTCAGGCGATGGTGGCGCTGGGGCGCGCCAACAGCCGGATGAAGGACTTCTACGACATCTGGATTCTCAGCCGGTCGTTCGCTTTCGATCATGACAGGCTGCCACGGGCAATTGCCGCCACCTTCGCGCGGCGCGGGACAGGGATACCTCATGACCTGCCGGATGCGCTGACGCCGGCCTTCGCAACAGATGAACAAAAGCAGCGGCAATGGCGCGCCTTCGTTGCGGACGTTGCGCACAATCCGGGCGAGCTCGCCGATGTCGTGAGAGAACCAGCCGAATTCCTGACGCCGCATGCCGCCTCAGCATCGAGGATGGGCCGATGAGCGGCTTGATTTCAAGTGCTGGGCTGTGGGGCACGGAAAAGGCGGTCGCGTTGAGGCGGATACACGCCCCATCAACATCTTCCAGGCCCGATCGCGCCAGATATCATTGCCCGGGACGCGTATCGAGCCTGACGTTCGGGCCAGACGCTGGCTCAGGTGCTTTTGAGCGTGCCGTTCATCCCTTCCGGATAAAAGCCGCCCTTGCTCACTCCGTCCTTGTCGGTGAGGTAGACGATCCGGAGCACCTCTCGCGGCGTTCTGGTGAAGGCGATTGCGTCCGGCGTCGACGGCACGATGTTGGCTTTCCCGTCCACCTGGATGCCCTGGTCGTCGTCTTCCGAGCCGTCGATCTTGTCGCGGGCATCGGAAACGGCGTTCGCGGCCTTCCAGGCTTCCTCTCCCTTCCGGTACAGCGTCGATCGGGCCATTCCCATGTGATACGCCTCGACCGCCAGAATTCCTGCGGCGGCGGCGAGGAAGTCCTTGTCTTTCAGGACTGTCGCTGCTCCTGCATAGGCGGTAACGCCGACATCCTCGAACAGCATCCCGCCGAGAACGAAGTTCGTTTCATTGCCGAAGGGATCGAAGTCTGCACCGAGACCGGCCGCTTCCGCGACGGCCTTGAACCCTGCGTCGAAATCGATGGCCGGCCGGTCAACGGCGTTGGTTCCGAGCGTTTTGCGGTAGAAGCGGACATGCGCGAGTTCGTTTTCGGCGACTTCCTGCATGAATTCGCCGATGGCGGGCGTCTCGAAAGAGACTTGCTTTCCGCCAACGACGTCGCCGGGTTTCGAACCGGCATCGGCTGCGTCGATGCCTTTCCCGGTGGTGCCGCGGAGGTAGTATTCGGCCTCCATATACTCAAGGTTGAGCGCAAAGCGGAAAATGTCCTCGTCCGATATGTCCTGTGC
>NZ_JABEPH010000139.1:0-14000 GCF_013004495.1 Rhizobium sp. SEMIA 4085 | reverse complement strand
CGTGTGCAGAGCGCGGCAACTCAAACACACGCCCGCCCGACCGCCACACCGGGGGGCGAAACCCGGAGAAAAGTCTTCGGCATCGACTACACGGGGCGGCTGAAACATCTGACGGAGGGGGTACCGGTGGAGAATGTGCGGTCGGGCGCGGACACGCTTCTCTCAGCGGATCCCGCCGTGATGATCGTCGGACCGCCGCTCAAGGAAAGGAAAGAATGATGGCACAAAGGGTAAGCTCGCCCTTCTTGCGGCAGCCGAGGCGACCTTCTGCGTAACTGCTCGCTGCCTTGCTTCGATAGCTTGCCAAGGCGCTAGTTGCGCCGCTGGAATGCGCCCACTGCGTTATGCCGATCTAGGCGGAAAAGTCTCACCCCGTCTTGAATTTGCCAGCATCCTGCACCGAGCCATGACGGTTGCATGAATCCGGGGAGCGGGATTCTGGTCAACCTTCGGGCGGTAGAATCGGTGTTCACTGTTGCGCCCGACTTCGCATCGAGTTTCTCACCGCTGTCGACATCTCAATCCGATCGGCCATCTCAAGCCCGTAAAGGCTCATCTGCTCCTCGGTGGCGATCCGCGAGATGGAGCCGATCGGCCGTCTGGCGCGCTTGCGGCGCACCCATCTAGAGCAAAAGATCGGAGTCGGGAGTTCTTCTACACGAGCGCACGCACATGTCGCCGAGCTATACCCCTCGGAGGATACGACCGGCACAGGTGATCGCGCACTTGCGGCCGGAACGGTGACATCGCTGCGACATTCAACTCCCAAAGGTGAATTGAGGCGATGCGCGGCGTGGACGCCGACGCGCTGCTTCCGGCGACTGGCCTGCTCTTCCGCGGCAGCAGCGTTTACTTCCGGACGTGGGTTCGCTGCGATCGGTCGATTTCGCCCCTCCACCAGCTGAACGGTAGATAGCCATTCATCGAGGACCATGAGATCGGAATGGACAAGCCGATTGGTGATTTGGCCGGAGGGCCTCTGCGCATTTTCTGCCCGAGCGCTGGTTCGAACACTCCATGAGAGCATGTATGGATGGCCTCCGCGCGGCCAGCCGGCGTTTCTGACGGCTGGTCGGGTGCAGGCATGTATCGAGGGGTCTGTTCGGCCTTTTTATGCCGCTGGCTCCAATGAAGTCCGCGGATAGAAGGTGAGTAGGTCAGCACTCGTGCTGGTCCGGTCGATGAGGGGCTCGGACGGGGCAAAGGGCGAAACCATACGGGACGCTTCCTGCAGCAATATCTCCCGCATCCAGATGCTTGCCGGGTGACTGTTGTGAAGGGCAGGCCATTGAACGGCCTCGGTGAGTGCAGGAAATGGCAGGGGAAGCTCGACGATCTGCAGGGGTATTGTTTTTGCGAAATGCTGCGCCAGCCGCATGGGCATGGTCCCTATACGGTCGGTACCCGACACCATTGGTGGAATCATGCTAAAGCCCTGTACGACGACTTCAACACGTCTCGTGAAACCGTGCTCGAGCAAATACCATTCCTCGATGGTGGGCGTCCGCGTATTCCCGAACTTGACCGCAACGTGGCCCATCGACATGTATTGCTCAAATGTAAGTGGTTCTGATAGCTGCTTGTTCGTATGACAGCCTACGCACACGAATCTATCCTCGAACAGTGCTGCGTGAGGATGCTTCGACATGAACACGTCCGGCATAATTAGAAAATCGACATCGCCGCGCCGGACGAGCTCCTCGAAGTCGTCGGCAAGAGGCAGGAAATCGAAGCTGACGGCGGGAGCTTCCCGCGCCACACGCTCCACGACCTTTTCAAAAAATACGAGCGTGACGTAGTCCGAGAGGATGATCCTGAAGCGGCGATCCGACTGAGCCGGGTTAAACGGGTCCCAGGAAATGATGGAGAGCTGGATGTTCAGCAGAGCCTCGCGGACTGCCGAGGCGAGCCCTTCTGCACGCGGCGATGGAACAAGTTCTCGGCCTGCCATTGTAAAGAGATCATCGCGGAAATAGGTGCGCAACCGGGCGACGGCGGCGCTCATGGCCGGCTGGCTCAGGTTGATGCTGCGCGCCGCCGCCGTGAGATTACGCTCGGTCATCAGGGCGTCGAGCGCCACTAGGAGATTTAGGTCAAGGCCTTTGAACCGCATGTCTTCATCTTTCCATAACGTGGATGTATGCCATCCAAATTTAATCAGCATCCTTCATTAGTAATATAATTTGACGTTTTCACAGCACAGAGACCGAGTATGGAAACTTTCATTCGCGAATTGCATATTGAACGCGAATTTGAATATGGCGGTGTCGGATTGCGGACGCGCGGTGTTTGGCCAACGCGAGCGATCCATCCACCTTGCGTCGCGAATAATCTTTGCCGATCTTGCGGTGCAGCGCGGCTCAAACTGGGAACGGGTGAATGCGCCTGCGGACGATGCTCGCGTGGAACTTCGCCCCATATACAAGCCCATCATCCTTGAAATCATAGGGCAACGGCGCCGACTCCTTTCCGTTGCCGAGGAAGACGTAGCACCCGGGTACGAAACTGAAGAAGCGGGCGAAATCCTCTGAGCCGTTATCGGATTTTGCGGACCGCGATGCTCCCGCGGTTGAACACATCGCGCGCTACCGCAGAGGCCTCCTCAACCAACGCCGCGTTGTTCAACAACGGTCCGAATTCCTCGTATTTTAACCTCGGCGACATTATAGGTCAGCCCGTCCCGTCGGCAATCACACGCATCTGGTTCTCGATCTCGGCACTCACTTCGGAACGGAAGCTTCGAGCATCGCCGCAAATTTGCCCAGGCCAGGCAGCGCGTTTCGAGTACCGTCAGCGAAAAGCTCGGTCAGGGAAACGACGCTAATGTCAGTCGGACGGAGGCGATCGACTGGCGGCGGTGGTTAGGCTTTTCTGGCGCATAGTTGATCGCCTCGTACAAGCCACCTCGTCTATTGGACTCCTCCAACCATTTGGGACATGGATGGGGCTTATCCAAACAATCGATTTTACCAATCTGCGAGAATGCCGCATAGCGTGTCCCCGCGGTGCCCCGCCGGGCCGGCGGAACGATCACCGTTTGGGCACTGAAAAGGAAATTTGCGTGACGTGGCCATATGCAATTCGTGCTTTCTGCGCGGGGCGTTGATGAGAGTCACTCGGAGCTGAGGTCGGCGCATTCGCTGGAGCAAACAAATGCACGTTCTCGATGTTAATCAGATGATCCAGTCCTTCGTGAAATCGCTTGAGCTGGTTGTGATCTTCGCTACCTTTTGCGCCGCGCTGGAGCTAACCTTCCCGGCTTATCGATACAGCTTTGCCTCATACGTGCGCGGCGTGCGGAATTGGATTATTCGCCTCGGATGGGGTGCGCTTGTCTGGCACCTCTTCGCTGTGAGCTTGGACTGGTTAGGGATCGAGCCGCTCGTAACGATCAATTTCGGTACATTGCTTCACTCTGACAACGCAATCATTAACAGTGGACTGGCCGTCCTTTCAGGGGTTTTAGTCGCGATTGCCGGCGACTTCTTTTACTACTGGATGCACCGCGCTCAGCATGCAGTTCCAATCCTCTGGCGCATGCACGCTACCCACCACTCGATCCGCGAATTGTCGGCATGGAATTGCAATCATCACGTTTCCGAGCCCCTCATTTACGCAGCGTTAGTAGCACTACCACTCGCGCTGATCCACTTCGAATCTGGCGTAGTGCCAGTTGTTGCCATGACACTGATTACCTTTCAGGGTCATCTTTCACACTCCAGCACCCGCATCAATCTTGGGCCGCTTCGATATATCATTGGCGACAATAAGTTCCACCGCATTCACCACTCAATGGAACCGCATCACCGGCGCCGAAACTATGGGTTCTTTACAACCATCTGGGACACGATTTTTCTAACGGCATACTGGCCAGAAAAGAATGAGTGGCCGGAAGTTGGCCTTCGGGACCAGTCCGAGCCGCACACCGTGCGCGATTACGTTATGTTCCCATTTGATCGACGTCGCTGGCGTAGAGCTAAAGTCGGAAGTGGTGTAGAGGCTGAGGATTGACGAGTGGAGATTTACGCTTCGAATCTGATTGGGTCGCGAAAACATCAAAACAAGCAATCCATTATGGAACAGCTCCCTCAAACCCCAAACAAGCCTCGATTTAAAGTAGCGGATGGAAGGACTGTGGGGGTGCAACACAAGCATAAAGTTTCCGTCGGCGGCGCATTACATGCTTTCCCTTCGGAACTGACTCTCTAACGCTGGCAAGCACCGACACCGTTAAGTTAATGATGCAGCCGTGCGCCGAAACTCACGCGCGCGGCCGGTTCGTTCGCGCGTGCCCGACTGCGTATGCAGATTATGGTCAGGTCTGACCCTACCGCCATGAAGCGCTGGATTTGGAGGGCATGGCGCTCCACAAGAGGCGATCCGCATAATTCAGGATGGCCCTGCGCTACTGGACCGGGCCCAAGAGGTCCTCAGGCGGACTCATGGTCATGCCAAAGCGGGCAAAGCAGAAGTGCTGAAAAACACCGGCTTTTTCTATCCCGCCGTAGTCAACAAAAAAAGCTGTGGGCTGTTCGTCACACTCACAAAGCAGCACCGCTGACATGCCCAATAGTGCAAGTCTCTTGAGGACTAATCTTCATGCTGTAAAAACTCAAATCGTACTCGGAATTGTTGTTCTTCTCCTGGGGCAAGATTGACATTATATTCCCGCTCGTCAAATGGAATGCGTCGGCCCTCAATGTCACCGTGGCCCGTACATGGTTCTAACGCCAGAAAGTCTTGCTGTGGAAGAGACCATACAACCCAGTGACGCGCGTCTGGCGCGTCAATTCTGATTGTGGCCTTCTCTCCAACGAGCGACAGCCTTTTACTGTTCGCATTCAAAAAACAGAGGGCCTCATTCTGGAAAAGGCTTTCATTTAGATGAAGGCAACGTCCGTGGAATGAAAGCTTCCGTTGATTACCTCGAATTAGCCCTTGGGAAGATATGCACGGGACGAGAGCGGATTCCGATTTCTCGAATTCCAGCCGCCAACTGTCTTTGTGCGGAGACAGTAACGGCCATCTAAATCCGGGATGTATGCCGATGGAATAAGGCAAGAAAGCACTAAAGGACTTGTTTGTTACGGAGATCTCAATATTCAGTTGACTATCTACAATTTTATACGAAATCCTGAAAAGGAAATAAAATGGAAACATTGTTTTCGTGAATTCATTGTCAGATGCTTCTAGTGTCACCTCGCTTTCTGAGTTGAAAACCACGTCAAATTCCTGCGTGCTGATAAAGCCGTGAACAGGCATCGGATAATATTGCCCTTTTATTTCGACAAGCGAAGACTCACTCCATCCGCATGAAGGAAACATCAGGGGACAAGTTTGGTTCCAACCTGGGGAGCCTCGCGGCCAAAGGAGGTCGTTTGCACCGACCTGCCACCCAATTAGCTCTGCTCCTTTTCGGTTGACGACTGCCTGTGCAAGACCGGAACGAATAACGACAGCATCATGCATGAAATGTTGTTACCTTAGAACCTTCGGAAGCGGCAGCCAGGTCTTTGCCTTCTGCAATCGTCGCGCGACCGGATTAAACGACCTCTGGATCGGCATCACGATGGCCAGTGGACACTTTGACTGGGCGTCATTAACAGGTTCACGGGAGTTTCTGGATGACCTAAGCATTATTCGTGCCAAGAAGAACCTCTTATAAATACAACGGCGGTTGGTCGAAACCGATATGTCGCATGCCTTACATTCGTCGAGCATTGGACATGGCGTTTGGTCGCCGCGCTCTCCGACGAAAAGCCCGGCTGACCAGCGCGCCACGGCTGGCAGGCTGATGAGCGGATCATCGCTCATCTGGCTGATAGTTTCCAGTGTCATGTAGCGGGCCCGCTGCACGACCCATGTGGAGCATGGACCGCTCCCTTCCCCCCAGCGTGCGCCTGATGAACAAGAATGTTGAACTTCGATGGCGAATCAATGAACTTATCCGCGGGGTACGTGAATCCTCGTGCACTAAGTGTGCGGAGGAGCCCGATCAGGAGACGGCGCACTGCCCACATATGTGCAAAAGCGGTTAGCGCCATCATGAATATCGCCTTTAGATTGACGGCACGGAAAGGATGTTACATGCGTGCGCCATCAGGTGCTGTTGCGGGACTTTGCTCTGCCTCCGCCACCATGTTTGCAGTGGGAATGGCGTTCCTTGGCTACTGGGGTTTGTATGAGCCCGGCGGCTGGCACAGCGTCGATTTGGTCATTGTGATTTTGGCGCTCGTCGGATTTGCAGCGCTTGGCTCGGTGCCCTGGATTGTGACAACCCCCGTTGTAGATGACGGCGAGGAGAAGGTCATAGCCGCCAGGCGAGCGTTGGCGTTGGGAGTCGTCCTGATCTGGCTGTCCGTTCTCGTCTCAGTATTCACCTAGTGTTCTCGAATTAACAGAAGGATTCCCTATAAGCGAGTCTGGGTCCATGGACAGGGACAAGAGGTTGTTGCTGTCGCCTGAGGATTGGGTGCGGCTGGAAGGTGGGTGGCGGACCGGAACACGCCGCAGAAGCTGGTTTGGCGGGCGCGGATCGTTCTGATGTGGGCGGACGTGTCGAGTCAGGCGGCGATTGTGGCGGACGCTGTCTCGCTTGCGAAGTTCCTCCGTGAAGCGGACGACAAATTGGCCGATCACATGAAGGGCTGAACGCGACGGATGCTAACGAGGAGAAAGTCAGGCGCACCAATAGCGATCATCCGCCGCGCAGAGGCTTATCTACGGCATGGCCGTCTTCCCATTCGCGCAAACTGGGCCTGTTTGCCTGGTGATCGCCTTCGTCAATCCGCTTTGTCAGGAGGACCTACGAGGATATGATCCGCAGACGCGTCTCCTTGTTTCGGACGGATTTTCTCCATAGTGTGCCCTATAAACTGCGGAGAACCTCCCGAACTGAAAGAATCCCCATTTCAGGCAGATTTCTTTCAAAAGCATATGGTTCTCTGGGTCGAGCAGGTCCTCCCGTGCTGCCCGTAACCGAAGCATCTGTAGATACGCTGCAGGCGTTGTATCCTTGAAACCACGAAAACCCGCTTCGAGTGCTCTGGTGGAAACACCCGCTGCATCTGCCACCATTGGCATTGTAATCGGCTGGTTGATATTGGCGCGCATGAACTCGATCCCGCGGCGGACATGTCCGGGAGCAATCATGCAAGGCTTCTTATCCAGCAGATGCGATAATCGATGAGGTACCATCCGTATCACGACATCGGCTAGCGCCTGCGTAATATGAACCATGGCTATGGGAGACTGACAGAGGGGACCATTATCGCGTATTCCGTCTATGATCGCTTCTGTGAGATTGCCGATTGTTCGACCAACTGGTGTTGACAGATCTAGTTCGGGCGACAGGTCGAGCGAGCCTCTAAACGGCACATCGAAAGTTTCGCCAATGGTCCGTTGGATCAATGGCCAATTAAGCACCAGCTCATCTATTAGATTGGATTGCCCATGCATTGAGATGCTGTCAGGCTCAAAATTCCTGTAAAGAAGCAATTCTCCCTGTCGGGCCTCGGCCACGCGCGAACCATGCGTAACCGCCATGCCACCCCTGCGCGGCACCACGATCGATAGATGCTCTGTTGCCTCGGAACACCACTGAGCGCGGAACTGAAACCCTTCATTATGGTAACCCGTAATCAATGCTGCGCTTTCAGAGGCCGTAAGATCGAGCCCCCAACGGAAGTCTTGAGCACGACCGACGAGATTGGCGTCGAATGTGCCGAAAACCTCTCCGAGGGTTTCGATCATGCTGTCGAACGTTGAGCCACGATATCGAAAAACGGCATCACCGGGGCTTTTTTCCGTCATGTATTCTCCAGGTTCATTGTTGCCGCTTTATCGCTCCTTCAATGGCCGAGGACCTGACCGAGAGATGTGCGTGTGCATTCCGATTGCGGCGCGCTGTCGATCGTGCCGGGATGTGCGCCCAGGACACTTGATTGCCGCTGAAGAGCCACCTTGACAAGACTTTCTTGCAGCCGACAAAAAAACATTGTCAATTTTGCGGTGAAGCGCGGCTCAAACTGGGGACGTGTGTCGAGTTGCCGACGATCGAGAGCGCCTTTTCCGGATCCACATAAGGATTCTCGAACGGGCCCTGTCGAGCTTCTGGATCAAATCCGGATCGCGGATTGATCGAGGCGCTGTTCGCTATGCGTCCCGAGGCCGCTTCGCGGCGATCCCCTCGGCCACGGCCTTCGCCTGCACCCGAATGTCAGGGGCGGCCGTAATTTCCCAGAATTGTCCCGCCGTCAAGGCGCCAATCAAGCTTCATGCGAACCTCCTGTCAAGGACCGATATTCTTCGGCTAGGAAATCAGCGAATGACGTCGCGCATTGGCAAGAAGATCGCGAAGCGATGCGGTTGGTCCGTACAGCATCAGCAGGCGATTCTCCTCGCGTTTGGCGAGGCGATATCGTCGTGCGAATTCCACAACTGCTCACTCACCGCTGGCCTTTCTGCATCGTCGCCTCGTGAGATCGAACCACGGCGACGACCTTTACTCGGCCGCCGCCAGCGCCGGGTTTGCGCCCGGAAAGAAGGCCGCCAATTCGCCGATCACTTCGTTGATGCGGCTCAAAAGCGGATCGGATGAGACCGCATACTCTGCAAAATCGCGATCGGACGCATAAATGGCGGTCGGAAGCGTATGGGACATGAAAAAACCGAACAGCGGCCGAAGCTGATGCTCGACCATCAACGCATGCCGGTCACCGCCGCCCGTCGCCGTGATGATGATCGGCTTGCCCCGAAGCTCGTGCGGGTCGATCAGATCGATGAGGTGTTTGAAAAGACCGGGATAGGAGCCCTTGTAGGTCGGCGAGCCGATGATCAGGGCATCGGCCTGCACGATCTCTTCGATGACACGTCTGGCCTGCTCGTCGAGATCCCTGCGCCACAAGGCCCCACCCAGCGACGGACCGACATCGTGCAAATCATAGGTCTCGGTCGTAAAGCCGTAGCGGATGTTCGCGCGTTCGGCGATGTGCCGGACAAGTGCCAGTGTTTTGGATGGGCGGTTGAAGCTGCCAGCGATGCCGACGAGTTTGAAACCTGACATGGTTTTTCCTCTCTTTGGTTGCCTCAACTATTGTTAACAAAATTACTAGATTAAAGGAATGGGCGTCTGACCTTGCTCGCGTCGTTGAAAAAAAACATTCGTCTTGATGATCCAAGCTAAGGCCTATCGCCTCGAAGATGACGTTCGAGGAAAGGCAAATTGTCCTGTCCCCAGTAGATTTCGCCATCGTAGACATAGGTGGGAAACCCGAAGACGCCGCTGTCGCGCGCATGCACGCGGTCCGCCGACCACTTGTTCTGGACGTCGTCGTCGGCTTGGCGCCGGAGAAGTGCCGCGCCATCGAAACCTGCAGCGGTCACGATCGCTTCGCGCACATCGGGCTTGCCGATATCCCGGGCCGCGACCCAGAAGGCATGCTGCAGAGCCCGGGCAGCGCCGATCCAATCCAGCCCATCGAGATAGGCGGCAATCACGAAGAGGGATGCCGGCGTCGGATCGCTGAGCTCCGGGCGATGTTCGAGCCGCAACTCCTTGCCGCGCACGCGCGCCCAGCGTTTGAGATCCCGCGTCCAGTAAGCGCGGCGGATCTCCGGCCGGTTGCGCGAGAAGATGCCGCCATTTTCCTCGACCACCGTCGTCAGATAGGGCGTGATGACGACGCCGTTCTTCGCCGCAAGTTCGACGAAGGCATCGAAGCCGATGTAGGACCAGGGCGAGCCGATCGAAAAGAAATATTCCACCAATTTTGTCACTGATGAATGTTCCTCGTAAGGTGATTGTTCTGGTGTCGAGTGGCCGTTGCCCGACGGTATTTCAGGAAGCGGCCCGAATTTCGGGCTGTGCCTTCCATCCGAGCTCCGGCGCGATAAGCGTCACGAAGTCGTGGAGAATCTGGCGATATTCCTCGTGCTCGAACTCGTAAGGAAGCTCCAGCCTCAACTCGCTGACCTCGGGCAGGATCGGATCGGCGAAAAGCTGCTCCAGTATTTCGTCCGATGTGCCGAGGACATCGCGGGCGAACAGGGTGCGCCGCTCGCCCTGCGGCGAAAGCGTTCGCTCATGGCGGCCATCGGCATAGTCTCGATATCGGCGGCGCGTTGCCGCATCGGCGCTGTCGAAAGGCACGATGACGCGGCCCAGCGCGACGCGGCGGTGCGTGTCAGCAGTGCGATAGGTTTCGATCAGCCGCGATTGCGCGATGAAGAAATCATCGGTCCCCTCACCCGTTATCAAATTGCCGGTCAACAGGTTGAAGCCATTGCGGCCGGCCCAATCCGCCGAGTGCTGCGACCCGCCGCCATACCAGATCCGGTCGATCAGGCCTTTGGCATAAGGCTGCAGGCGCGGCCGCTGCGGCCCGAAGGGTGTCTTGATGGAGGTTGGCTCATCGCCGAGATAGGTGCCGCGCAGATTGTCGGCAAAGCGCAGCACGCGATCATGCGAGAAATCATAACCAGTCCAGTCGCCGTCGAAGACCAGCGGGCCGATCAGCTCGGCATGCAGCGGCTTTCCGGCGCTGACGCCGACATTCAGCCGGCCGCGCGAAAGAATATCGACCGTCGCAAGGTCTTCGGCCAGCCGATATGGGCTTTCATAACCGATCGGAATGACTGCAGTTCCGAGCTCGATCCGGCTGGTGCGCTGCGTGGCCGCCGCAAGAAAGGCGCTGGCAGAAGAGATCCCCGGCTCCAGGTGCCGCTGACGGACCCAGGCGCTATCGAAGCCAAGCTCCTCGCCATAGTGCAGTTGCTGGAGCGTCTGCTCCAATCCCGACAAGGGATCATCGTCGGGATAATTGCCGGGGATGAGGAAGCCGATATGGCTGATGGATATATTGCGGCCGCTCATGTCGTGCTTTCCGATGATCAATATTTCGGCAGCCCGGGCGGGTTGGTCTCGGATACGGGCAAGGCTTCTTCGGAAAGATGCCAATGATCGAGTATCCCCGCATAGGTGCCGTCCTTGATCAGACCATTGGTGGCAACGGTCAGCGCATCGGCGAGTCCGCTTCCCTTGCGGGTGGCGATCGCGACGTCCGATCGATCCGGCCAGCCGGCGCTCAGCGTGCCCACCCGCTTGATGTTCTTGTCGCGTGCCGCAATGAAGACGAGCTGTGCGTGCGGCTGGACGATGACATCGGCCCGACCGGAACGCAGCGCGAGAAGGCTCGCCGCCTCGTCGTCGTAATACTGCAGTTCGATCGGCTTCAGGCCTGCGGCGACGTCGTCGTCGCTCCATTTTACGAGGATACGCTCCTGATTGGTGCCGGCGCCGACAATGATCCTCAGGCCCGCCGCGTCCTTCGGCTCCTTGATCGAGGTGATGGGACTATCGGCTTTCACGAAGAAACCGTGCAGGCCCTGACGATAGGTGGAAAAATCGAACTTCTCCTTGCGCTGCTCGGTAACGCCGACATTGGAGATGACGGCATCATATTTGCCCGATGTGAGGCCGAGCGGCCAGTCGATCCAGGCGACCGGGACGATCTCCAGCGTCAGGCCGAGGCTGTCGGCGATGGCATAGGCATAATCGGGATCCGCGCCCACCACGGTTTTGGCGTCGGTGGCATAGGTCGCGAGCGGCGGGCCGCCGGGGCTGACGGCGATGGTGAATTTACCTGGCGTAACGAACTTGAAATCCTTAGGGATCGCAGCGATCGCCGCATCCTTCCTGGCTGCATGAAGCCTGCCCGGCTGCTGCGGGCTCAGGTCGAAATCATCGGCCGCATGAACCGTCCCGAAGCCCGTCAAGGCTGCCGTCAGCGCCGCGAAGAAAAAGGTGCGGATATCAAGAAAGGTCGCCACGTGCGATATGTCTCCGTTTGCAGTGAAAGTCAGGGACGGAGCGGCTCGAACGGCCGTCCGTCCCCATAGACATTACGAACCGCTCTTCGGCAGGCCGGGCGGGTTGGTCTGGGCCTTGTCGATCGCCTCGGGGCCGAGATTCCAGGTGTCGAGGATCTTCTTGTACGCACCGCTGGCAATCAGGTCGTTGACGACATCGGTCAAGGGCGCCGCCAGGCCGCTGCCCTTGCGTGTGGTGACTGCGATCTCGGCCGTGATCGGCCAGCCGCCGCTGACGGTGCCGACGAGCTTCGTCTTGCCGTTGATGCCCGCCGCATAGGCCTGCGTGGCATTGACGCTGAAGACGGCATCGGCTCTGCCGGACTGAACGGCGAGATCCTTGACCGCATCGTCATCGTAATACTGCACCTCGATCGGCTTGAGACCGGCCGCGACATTCTGCCGATCCCATTCCAGGAGGATCTTCTCCTGGTTGGTGCCGGCATCGGTGATGACCTTCAGGCCGGCAATATCTTTCGGCTCCTTGATCGCCGTGATCGGATTGTCGGCCCTGACGTAGAAGCCCAGCTCATCCTTGCGGTAGGTCGAGAAATCGAATTTCTCCTTGCGTTCTTCCGTGACGGTCACATTCGAGATCACCGCGTCGAACTTGCCGGAGGTGAGCCCCAGCGGCCAATCGGCCCAGGCAACGGAAACGAGGTTGAGCTTCAGGCCAAGACTGTCGGCAATCGCCTGGGCGAGATCGACGTCATAACCGATGACCGTTTTGGAATCGGAGGCATAGTCGTGCAGCGGCAGATTACCGCTGGAGCTGATGCCGACGGTGAAGACACCGTTCTCGACGAACATGAAGTCCTTGATTTCGGCGATACGCTTCTCGTTCTTTTCCACCCGCAGCCGGTTCGGCTGTTCGGGGCTGAGATCGAACTTCTGCTGCGCCTGAGCGGAACCGAAACCGATCGCGCCAATGGTGACGGCTCCCGCTATGAGAAGCCTTATTCTATCTGTAAATGCCATGCCCCTTCTCCAATTCATCTTAAGATTGTGGTTGTTGTCGTTCGACCGGAGCAGCCCGTCGCGGCCCGGCATTTCACCAGCGCTGTCCGGCGCTAGAGAACCTTGGCAAGGAATTCGCGCGTTCGAGGATGCTCCGCTTGCGTGAAGATCCTGGCCGGCGGACCGGCCTCCAGAATGCTGCCGCTCTCCATGAAGACGACGGTGTCGGCGACTTCGCGGGCAAAACCGATTTCATGGGTGACGATGACGAGCGTCGTGCCGGTGCGGGCCAGTTCCTTGATGACGTCGAGGACCTCGCCGACGAGTTCCGGATCGAGTGCGGAAGTCGGCTCGTCAAAGAGCAGAACCTTGGGGCGGAGCGCCAGCGCCCGAGCGATGGCGACCCGCTGCTGCTGGCCGCCGGAGAGCTGGCGCGGGTAGGCATTGACCTTGTCGCTAAGGCCGATACGGGCAAGAAGTTCCTGCGCCAGCAGCACGGCTTCCTCGCGGCCGACGCCACGGACCTCGATCGGAGCTTCGATGAGGTTTTCGAGCACGGTCAGATGCGGGAAGAGATTGAAGCTCTGGAAGACCATGCCGATATCGGCGCGGCGTTTCAGGATATCCTTCTCCTTGAGCTCATGGAGCATGTCGCCCTTCCTGCTATAGCCGACGAAATCGCCGTCGACGGAGATGAAGCCTTCGTCGACACGCTCCAGGTGATTGATCGACCGCAGCAGCGTCGACTTTCCCGAACCGGAGGGGCCAAGAATGGCGGTCACGCTGCCGGCCGGCAGGTTGAGCTCGACATCGTCGAGTACCTTCAGCGAGCCGAAACTTTTCGTGATGCCGTGGATGCGCACCGCACCACCTGGCCGCATAGCCGTCGCATCATGGAAGCCGATTTTGCGGATTCTATCGGTCGCCGTCTCCAGCACAGGGAGCGGCCGGCGGAAGCGCTCGAAAAACGCCTGAAAGGGCAGCGGTGTCGGATTGCGCACGGCGCCCTTGGAGAAATAGCGCTCGATATAGTGCTGGGCGACCGACAGCACCGTCATGATGATCAGATACCAGACCGTTGCGACCATCAGCAGCGGAATGACTTCGAGATTGCGGCGGTAGATCACCTGGACCGTATAGAAGAGCTCTGGCAGCGCCAGCACATAGACGACGTA
>NZ_JABEPH010000138.1:0-14012 GCF_013004495.1 Rhizobium sp. SEMIA 4085 | reverse complement strand
CACCGACTAAATCAACAACCACAATCACGACAGGATCAAAATGAAACTCAAAGGGCTGAGTCCTGTACAATACAGAACCCAGCCCTTAAATCTGCCTTGCCTTTAGACCGTCCAACTTAATGGGGTCAGTTCACGACGGCGGGCTTTTTGTTTGCGCGAGGACGGCGTGAAGCGACCATAAAGCGCTTGTCTGTGAAGTGCTACCGAATTTCTTGAACATCTCACCTGAACCGCCGGGACGTGGATCGTAGCCCTTTCGTTGCAGTGCGCCGATCAGGGGTAGCTCGGCATCCCGCTCTCAAGTGCATCGTTGTCCATGCTCCTTATTGAGCTTCAACATTCAAGCATGCGTGAACGTGCCCCGACGCAATCTCTCGCAACTCCGGACGTGTCCGTCTGCAATGGTCGGTCGCAATTGGACAGCGCGGATGGAAATGGCAGCCGGGGGGCGGGTTGAGCGGCGAGGGGATTTCGCCCTGGATCGGCATGAACTTGCGTCGCTGCAGCGAGATCTTCGGCATGCCGTCGAGCAGCATGCGCGTATAGGGGTGCGCAGGCGACGCGAAGAGCTGCTCGGTCTCGGCAAGCTCCACGACGCGGCCGAGATACATAACGGCTACCCGGTCGCACAAATGGCGGATGACGCCAAGATCATGGCTGATGAAGATCATCGCAAGGCCGCTGTCGCGCCTGATGTCCATCAGGAGATTGATGATCTGCGCCTGGACAGACACGTCGAGTGCGGCCACCGCCTCATCGCAGATCAGCATGTCGGGCTTTACTGCCAGCGCCCGGGCGACGCCCACGCGCTGACGCTGACCACCGGAAAATTGATGAGGGTAGCGGCCGACGCCGTCCGCGGGCAGGCCGACGCGCGCAAGGATGTCGACCACATAATCCTTTACCAGTGAGCGCGGCACTAGTCCGTGCAGGACTGCCGCCTCGCCGACGATCTCGCCGACGCGTAGGCGCGGATTGAGAGAGGAAAGCGGGTCCTGGAAGACCATCTGGATTTTCAGTGCATCGCGCTTACGGGTAAGGAAGCTGTCGTAGGGCTCACCGCGGAAGTGCCGCTCGCCGGAGGAGGCAGGCAGAATGCCGGCGATCATCCGCGCCAGTGTCGATTTCCCGCAGCCGGATTCGCCGACGACGCCAAGTGTTTCGCCCTTGCGCAGCGTGAGCGAGACGTTGTCGACGGCGCGCAGCACGGTGGGCGGGCGGTCACGCAAAAAGTGGTTCGCGAGATCGCGAAATGCGCTGCGTCCCGCTATGAAGCTGCGCGACAGATCCTTTGCTTCGAAGATCATCTCGTTCACGCGTCAGCCCTCGAATGGATGATAGCACCAGATGCGGTGCGTGGCCGATAGCTCCGTCGCCGGCACCGGCTCGCTGCAGATCTCCGTCGCCCGCTCGCAGCGGCTGGCGAAGGGACAGCCCTTTCCGAGCGAAAGCAGCGAGGGCATGTTGCCCGGGATCTGCCTCAGCTTCTCCCCAGGTATGTTGCGCGAGGGAACGGAATCGAGAAGCTTGCGGGTGTAAGGATGGCGCGGGGAGCCGATGATATCCTCGGTCGTGCCGATTTCCATCATCGCGCCCGCATACATGATCATGATCCGGTCGGCGAGTTCCGAAAGCGTCGAAAGATCGTGAGTGATCCAGATCATGCCGAGGCCGCGTTCATCGATCTGGCGGCGGATATGGTAGATGATCTGAGCCTGGATCGTCACGTCGAGAGCCGTCGTCGGCTCGTCTGCGATGATCATGTCCGGTCCGAGCAGCAGGGCGGTGGCGATGACGACGCGCTGGCGCATGCCGCCCGACATCTCGTGCGGATAGGCGTCCAGCCGCTCCTCCGGCGAGGGAATCCCCACGGCCTTCAGCGCCTCGATGCAGCGGTTGTGCTTCTCCTTGCGGGAGACATTCTCGTGTTCTTCGATCGCTTCGTACATCTGGTCGCGCACGCGCATCAGCGGATTCAGCGTCATCAAGGGGTTCTGGAAGACCATGGCGATCCGCCGGCCGCGATAGCGGCGCATCGCCTCGAAGTCGAGTACCGTCAGCTCCGTACCATCGAGCGAGATCGAGCCGGAAACGATGCGGCCCGGCTCATCGACCTGGCCCATGATCGACATGCCCGTCACCGATTTGCCCGAACCGGATTCGCCGACGATGCCGAGCACCTCGCCGCGGCGAAGGTCGAAGGAAATGTCGCGCACCGATTTCATCACCCCTTGGCGAGTGAAGAACCAGGTGTTGAGGCGGTCGACTTGGAAGAAGGGTTTCGTCATTGCCCGGCTCCTCTAGCGGTCGAGCCGCGGGTTGTTTAGATCGCGCAACCGGTCTCCGAGCAGGTTCATGGCGACGATCATCACCAGCAGCACCACCCCCGGATAGATGCTGATCCAGTACTTGTGCGAGAAGATGAATTCGTAGCCGCTGGCGATCAGCATACCGAGCGAGGGCCTGGTGAGCGGCAGGCCGACGCCGAGGAAACTCAGTGAGGATTCGAGCGAGATCGCCGCGGCGATGTTGAGCGTGAAGAGCACGATGATCTGCGGCATGCAATTCGGAAGCACGTGGCGCAGCATGATGCGTGTGGGCGAAAGGCGCAGGCACCTTGCCGCCTCGACATATTCCTTGCTGAGTTCGCTCATGGCGAAGGAGCGGGCCGTGCGCGCATAATAGGACCATTGCACGATGACGATGGCGAGCACGACCTTGCTGACGCCGTTGCCCAGGATGGCGAGGATCGCAAGCCCGACGAGCAGGGCCGGAAGGCCGAGCATGAAATCGACCGCACGCATGATGATCGCGTCTGTCATGCCGCCACGCCAGGCAGAGAGAAGCCCGAGCCCGGTGCCGAGCAACATCGCGGCGCCTGCCGCCACCAGCCCGACGAAGACGCTGATCCTGATGCCGTAGAGGATGGCGGAAAGCATGTCGCGGCCGAAGCTGTCGGTGCCGAGACGAAAGACGAAATTCGTCTCCTGATCGAGGGATTTCGCGATGGCGAGGACGGTGAAGTTTTCAGGGAGCGGGCCGTTCGAAACGATCCTGACCTTGCCGCCCTCCGGGTTGTCCACGGTCCACCAGGGCTGGACGATATGCTTCCTACCGCCTTCCACGGTGGCGCCGGCCGGCAGGTTGCGGATCTGCAGGCTGGCGAACTTCGTGCCTTCCGGCAGCACGCCGACGCTGAGACAGTTCGGTCCGCAGGACTCGGCCGCGATACTATTGCGGGTCTGTGCCGGTGCGGCGGGTTCGACCGAGGTCGCACCGTCCTGCAGGCGGATGTTGGCGCGGACTTCCTCTCCCGGCAGCATGCGCTTCGAGCCGGCGGGCTTCAATGCGTCCGAAAGCTGAAGCTGCGTCAGGTCGTAGGGGTCCGTTGGCGAGATCAGAGGTGCGAGGAGGGCGCACGCGACGAAAACGAGGCTGATCAGCAGACTGATGATGGCGGTGCGGCTTTCGGCGAAACGCAGCGCGAAATTGTTGAATTCGGTCATGCTCATGCCGCGCGCCTCAGAACGGATTTCACGCGCGGATCGATGGCCATATGCAGGATGTCGACGATGAAGTTGATGGCGATGAACAGTAGCGCCGTATAGGTGAGTTGGGCCACGATCAGCGGACGATCCAGTACCTTGATCGAGTTGATCAGCAGCTTGCCAAGCCCGGGCCAGGAAAATACTGTTTCGGTGATCACACCGTAGGCCAGCAGGTTGGCGAGTTCGATCCCTGTTACCGTGATGAGCGGAACCAGCGCATTGCGCAGGATATGCCTGACGACCACCTTACGGCTGCGCACGCCTTTCGCATAGGCGAACTTAACGAAGTCGAGGCGGGAGATTTCCATCGTCGCGGCGCGCGTGACGCGCATCAGCAACGACATCTTGAGGAGCGCCAGACTGAAGGCTGGCATGACGACATGCGACCAGCCGTCAAGCGTCCAGAGGCTGGTGGTGATGCCGAAATGGGTCGTCACCTGGCCCCGGTCGCCGACCGGCAGGATTGGCAGAGCGATGCCGAAGGCGACGATCAGGAGCATGCCCTGCCAGAAGGTGGGGATGCTAACGCCGATCAGCGAGAAGGCTATGACGCCACGCCCGAGCGGCGATTCCGGTCTAAGCCCTGAGTAAAGCCCGGCCGGCACGGAAACGGCAATGGCGATGATGAAGGCCACCAGACCGAGTTCGAGGCTAGCCGGCAGGCGTTGCAGCAGGATGCTGGTGACGGGTTCCTTGTAGACAAAGGAGGTGCCCCAGTCTCCCTGCACGGCATTGCCGAGGAAGATCAGGTATTGCTGCCAGAGCGGCTTGTCGAGCCCGAGTGCGGTGATGGCGGCCAGCCGGTCGGCCTCTGAAGCCTCCGACGAAATCAGGATGTCTGCCGGATTGCCGATCAGCCACACCCCGACGAACAGCACGACCGACAGCACAAAGATCACGACCACGCTTTGCAACAAACGCTGCAGCACGAAGGAGAACATCAGCGGGCAGCCTTCAGGTAGGCGTTGATGTTGCGCTGCTCTACGGTCGGCATCGCCCCTGCCGCAATATCCTGGACCAGCGATCCGAAATGCAACGCATATTCGGCGCATATGCCGCCCGTACTGCTGGTCTCAAGCCGGTTCTCGATCTCAGCGCGCAGTGCCTGGCCGCCCGGGAGTTGTGCCAGTTCGTCGAGGAACGGCGCCTTGCCGGCTGCTGCTGCCATGGCGGCATCGTGCACCAGCTCATGGCCCCTGTGTTTGCCGAGCGTCTCGCCAAGCCGCATCATAGCGAACTCGCCGAAGATCGCCCCGTGCGACAGGTCCAGATTGGCCCGCATCCGCTCCGTATCGACATAGAGGTCGCGCGCCAGAAGCTCGGTCCGCACGAGGATTTCGGAAATGGCGCTGATCACCTCCGCTAGTCCGTCCTCGAACATCTGGTTGGCGCTGCCGTCGGATTCGAACGGGCGATGGGCGGTCGCCATCAGCATGCCGGCGCAGGAATAGAGCTTGTTGCTGTTGGCGATGATGCCGTAGCAGAGGATCGGGTTGATCTTCTGCGGCATGGTGGAGGAGCCGATAGTGCCTTCGATGCGACCTTCGTGCAGCTCCCCGTACTCCTCGGAGGAACTCTGGTAGACCTCTTCCGCGATCTTGTGGCAGATGGAAGCCGTCAGGCTCAGCGCATTGACATACTCGCACATATGCGTGCGGATCGCCCGCGAGGGAATGGCCATTTCGCCCATGCCGAGAAGTGCTGCCACGCGTGACTGGAAGGCCGGGCCCTGCCTGCCCAGAGCCGAGAAACAACCAACTGCGCCACCGGCTATGACGACGAAGGCACGCTTTTCGGCTTCCCGAAGCCTATCCGAGGCCTGAAGGAATTCGTCGATCCATACCGCGACCTTGAAGCCGAAGGTGATCGGCACCGCATGACGATAATGGGTCCGCCCCGCCATGACGGTTTTCGCGTAGGTGCGGGCATGGCGGCCGAGATGGCGCAGGATGTCGGCGAGCAGCCCGTCCAGCACTGCCTGGGCACGCTTGGCGAGCAGCAGCAGTCCGGTCTGGATGACGTTCTGCGTGGTGATGCCCCAGTGGACATACCCGCCGTGCCGTGGGCCGCAGAGCCGGACGAGCTCGTTGATCAGCGGCATAAGAGGGTGACGGGTCGTCCGGTACGACGTGCCCAGCCGGTCCACGTCCAGATACTCGTAACGGCAATGTTCAGCGACCACCTCCGCCGAGGCAATCGGGATCATGCCGAGCTCTCCCTGAGCGAGCGCTACAGCCTTTTCGACATCCAGGAAGGCTTGGTACATGGCCGGCGGAGCAAAAGCGTCCCGCAGTCCCCGGTAATCGTATTGTGACGTGAGGGCGTCGTTGAATTCTGTACCCATCTGGCTTCGCACTTTCATGAATGAGAAGACAAGGCCGGCGTGACCGCCAGCCTTGCCAGTATCGTCTTATTCGGGGCGCGCGGTGTAGAAGATGTTGGTCAGGTTGGCGTTGGGGTCGTAATGCACGCCATTGCGTACGCCCCAGACGCCGAACTCGTGGTAGAGCGGCACATAGCCGTGGTCATCGTAGACTTCGACCACCGCCGCACGGATCAGCTCTTCCCGCCTGGCGTCGTCCAGCGTCGACTGTGCGTCTTCAAGCGCCTTGTCGGTGACCTTGCTGGAATAGCGCCCACGGTTTGCGCCGCCCCAGCCGCGGTCGGGATTTCGGGTGCCGGCGAGGTTGATCATCTGGCTCAGGCCTTCGCCCGTGTCGGCGGCGGCACCGGCCAGATAGAGGCTGAACTCGTAGGCGCTCGCCTTGGTGAAGTAGATACTGAACGGGAAGGTCTCAAGCGTCACGTTCAGCCCGATCTGCGAGAGCATGGCGGTGACGGCCTGAGCGACTTGCGCGCCATTGACGTAGCGGTCGCTGGGGGCGTTCAACGTCATCGAAAAACCGTTCGGATAGCCCGCGTCGGCCAGCAGGCGCTTGGCCTCCTGCGGATCATAGGGATAAGGCTGCAGATCGGGATTATGGCCGAAGACACCGTCCACGATGATCTGGCTTGCCGGTTGAGCCATGCCGCCCATCACGGTTTCGGCGATCTGCTCGCGGTTGATAGCGAGGTTGAGCGCCTTGCGGACACGCGGGTCAAGGAAGGGGTTCTTTCCGTCTGTACCGGAAACCTTCGGCGTCTTTTCCTGACCCTGGTCGGGCAGCAGGAAGATTAGCAGCGTGGAAGGAATGGACGACAGGTGGTACTTGCCCGAGGACTGGATGCTGTCGATGCTGTTGATTGGCACGGCGTTGATGACATCCACCGAACCGCCGAGCAGGGCGGCGATGCGGGCGCTGTTGTCCGGCAGGGATTTGACCAGCACCGAATCGTAGGCAGCCGGCGTGCCGTAATACTGTTCGTTGCGCTCTAATCCGATCTCAACATCAGGCGCGAACTTCTTGACGCGGTAGTGCCCGATGCCGGGCGATACCTTGCCGCTGTTGAAGCCGGCTGTCTCTAACCAGTTGTCGTTCCGCAGGTCTTGTCGTCATAGGCCAGCGTGCGGCCGGTCGAATTCTGGACGATGCCGATATTACTCAAGCTGCGCAGCAGGTTCGGATCGGGTTTCTTGGTGTCTATCTCGATCTTGCCATCGCCGGCATCCTTGATATCGGCGATCGTGGCGATGAAGCTGCTAAAGAGGCCGGGGCTGTTCGGCACATTGCGCACCCGGCAGATCGAATAGATCACGTCGTCGGCTCCGAGCGCATTACCGTCGTCGAACTTCGCCTTCGGCTCGAGCGTGATGACCCATTTGGTATCACCTTGGATCTCCCATGATTTCGCAAGGCGCGGTTCGACGCTGCCATTGACGCCGTTGGTGTAGACGAGCGCGTCCGAAATGTTCTCGCGAAGATCGAAGTTGTAGCCGGCGCGGTGGAAATGCGGATCGACCGAGGTGGCGAGCGCGGCGAGACCCACGCGCAATTGTTCAGCCGCTGCCGGAAGCGGCACAAGCGATGTCGCGGCTGCGAGCGCCAAGCCGAAAGATGCCAGTGACAAGTTTTTCATAGTCCTCCTCCCATTTATTCTGTGGGACCGTATCGCCGCGCTGCCTGGTGAAAAATCGAATTTTTCTGGACTCGATTGAGTTTTTCTCAATTGAACGATAGAGATGGCAGCGGGAGGAAAATACAAATGCAAACAAGGCGTAGGGACCTGCCACCCATGACCTCGCTTCCGGTGTTCGAATCGGTGGGGCGGCACATGAGCATTGCCAAGGCGGCGGACGAACTCTGTCTGACATCCGGCGCGGTTAGCCGGCAGATCCAGAATCTTGAATCATTCCTCGGTTGCGATCTCTTCGAGCGGTCGCATCGAAGGATCTCATTCACACCGGTCGGCGAAGTCTACTGGGATAGGATCCATGTTTCACTCGGCCAGATACGCGCGGTGACGAGCGACCTATCGGTCGGCGTCGACCGGCGACCGCTCGTCATCGGCAGCCCGCGCGTCTTTCTGCAGAAATGTATCATGCCGGTGCTTGGAACGCTTTATGCTCGCCGTCCCGACATCGTCGTAAAATTCGTTACGGGCGGGCATGATGTCGAGGGGGTGGACGGTGCAATCCATGTGGGCGAGGCAATCAGCAAAAAGGGATTCGTGTGCGAGATATTGGGCGACGCTGACCTCATACCGGTCTGCAGCCCTGCCTATCTTCGCCGCGCGCCACCCCTCGATACGCCCGACGATCTGGAACGGCATACTTTGCTTCGTTCCGCGGAATTCACCCGCAACTGGGAGCGTTGGCTGGGGCCGCGCGCTCCAAGAATTTTTTCCAGCACACGCTTCATCGATCTCGAAAGCTCCGGCCTCGAACTGACGGCCGCCGTCGAAGGACTTGGCATTGCGATTGTTCGCCAGAAACTGGTCAAGCAGGAACTGGCGGATGGTCAACTCGTTGCGCTGTTCGAGAAAGACATGGTGCATGAGCACTATTTCTTTATGTTCGCCGATCCGAAACTTCGGTCCGACAGTTTCAGATTCTTTCGCAATTGGCTGAGGGACGCGGTTGTGGAATAGAACAGGCCGTTGTGTCAGTCCACGGCGCGCTAACATACCTGAATTCTTCTGGTGCGCGGCCGTTCTATTTTCTCTTTTTGAGGCTTTTTCGTTGCTTTGGGACGAGAAGCGGAAATCATTGTCGCAGAACTCACCAACAGTCTTAGAGGTTGCAAGTCTCTGTGTGATCAGGCCCCCGCAACCAGAATTTAAATAGGCAGCAAGAAAGCCGTCCCAGCGTGGAGGGCTTTCTTGCGTTTGGGCCCAGCAATTCGATCTCGAGAGTCCAGGCTCGGTGGCCGGTTTTGTTAAAGACGCCGGAGTGAGCGCCAATTGGCCCAGACATCACTTCACCGCGACGACGACCTTCCCTTTCGCACGACCCGTTTCGACATAGTTGAGCGCCTCATTCGTCCTCTCGAACGGGAAGACCCGGTCCATCACGGGGCGTATGTCACCCGCCTCGATCAGGGATGTGATTTTTCCCAGCTGCCCACCGTTCGCTGTCATAAAGACAAACGACTAAGTGATGCCTTGGCGTTTCGCTTCTTTCCTGATGCTGAAACTCAGCAGGCGCATGAACTGTTGACGGAGCCAACCAGCGCCGTTCTGCCTCGCGACGGCCGGCTCGGGAGGGCCGGAACTCGCGAGCCGCTTTCCACCCGGCTTCAGAACAGCCAGGGATTTCTCCAGCGTGTCCTTCTCGAGACTGTTCAGCACGACGTCGTAGCCGTGCACCACTTTCTCGAAATTATCCTTCTTATAGTCGACGACGACATCCGCTCCGAGGTTTCTAACGAGATCGACATTAGCTGTGCTCGTCGTCGTTGCCACGGTCGCACCGAGATACTTGGCAAGTTGGATGGCAATCGTTCCCACGCCACCTGAGCCGGCATGGATCAGAATCTTCTGTCCCTTCTTGAGGTTCGCCCGTTCGACAAGCACCTGCCAGGCGGTCAGGGCGACGAGCGGCAGCGATGCCGCCTCTTCCATCGTGAGGTTCTTCGGCTTCAGTGCTAGATCGGCCTCATCGATGGCGACATATTCTGCAAATGTCCCGATGCGATCTTGGGCCGGACGTGCATAGACCTCGTCACCGGGCTTAAACTGCCGGACTTTGGCCCCGACCCGGACCACGACGCCCGCTAACTCGTTGCCGAGCACCAGTGGAAGGCGGTAGGGCAGGATGAGCTTGAACTCGCCGTCCCTGATCTTGTTATCCAAGGGGTTCACCCCGGCGGCATGGATCTCCACCATGACATCGTTGTCGCGCAGTTCCGGCTCCGGACTATCACCGAGCCGTAGAGCCCCACCTTTTGTATAGCGATCAACTAAGAATGCCTTCATGAGTACTAACTTTCTTTCTTTTCCCAAGGTGACGGCAATTGGGGGTTAGGCGGGAAGCCTGTTGAATTTCCGAAGATTTTTGTCGACGAAAGACTCGGGCATGAAGCGGCGCAGGAAACGGACCAGCCCCGCAGCCTTTCCTACGGTGTAACGCCTCTTCGGTGATGCTGCGTTGGCCGACTTGACCACCATGTTGGCGACGATCTCGGGTGCGTCTCCCGTCTCGACAATCTCTCGCATCAGCTTCTCAGCGTCGGCACGAACGCTATCGTACACGGCGAGCGGTTGATCCGCGCGCGTGAGATTTTCCTCGAACGATGTGCGGGTGACCCCAGGTTCCACCAGTACGACGCGAATGCCTTGCGTTCGCACTTCATGGTCGAGCGATTCCGAATATCCCTCAATTGCGTGCTTGGTCGATGCATAGAGGGCGTTGAAGGGGGCAGGAATGAGCCCGAGAATGGAGCTCATGTTGATGATCCTGCCTTTCCGTTGGCGTCTCATGATCGGTAGTATTGCATTTGTTAAACGCATGACGCCGAAGACATTCACGTCGAACAGAGTTTTTGCTTGCGCGGCAGAGGACTCCTCAGCACCTCCGAGCAGTCCAATTCCGGCATTGTTGACGAGAAGATCAATCCGTCCTGCACGGCTCACGACATCATCGACGAACTTCTGTACAGACTCGTCGTCGGTGACGTCGCAAACCAGCATTGTCACACCATCGTCGGTGTTGGCCATCGGCTTCCGGCTGGTTCCGAACACCCGGTAGCCATTGCGCCGCAACGCTCGTGCGGCCGCCATTCCAATGCCCGACGATGCGCCTGTGACCAGGGCGACTCCGCGTTCTGTCTTACTCATCTGTCTCTGCTTTCATTTTTGTCGTGGAATATCGATGCAAACTAGGTTACTATCAATTTGAAAGTAAGTCACTATCAAAAAGATATTAACATGCCGGACCTTTCGGACCAGCCATGCCTGATCGCCCGTAGCCTCGCGTTGGTAGGGGACGCATGGAGTATGCTGATACTGCGGGACGCCCATGCTGGGCTCACCCGCTTTGATGAATTTCGGAAGAGCCTTGGCATCGCGCCCACAATTTTAACCCGTCGGCTTTCCGCGCTTACCGACGAGGGGCTGCTGGAGAAACGGCGCTACTCGGAGCGGCCGCCACGGGACGAATATGTGCTGACGGAGGCCGGTCGGGACTTTTTGCCGGTTCTGTTTTCGATCGGCGCGTGGGGGCGAAAGCACCGCAACAAAAACGGTGTAACCCGGTTCTTTGACGCCGAGACTGGAACGGAGATTGATCCTGTCACGATCGACCGCACAACCGGTGCTCCGATCGGAACACGTCCAATACGCATCGCCGCACCCGAATAACCCGCCCCATATGGTGGACCTATGGTCGGTTATGGCCAGGCACCGGTGCCATCTTTATCCATAAGGCCCACTCGACTGCCTTTTCCGCAGTTCGCCGTACCGGCAGGGCAGCCGCGCGTCCGGAACGGTCGGGGGACTGCCAGCTTGCGGGTTCATGCTGCGGCGCTCCCGTAGAGGAGCGGGTGATTTGCTGCGCTCCCCTTGAGCATATCGAGATCATCCAGCGTCACCTCGCGAAAACTGTCGAACAGTTTAGCAGATCGCCCGCCGGAGCAGCGACCAACCGCCAAGGCCGGGTATTCAGCGACCTGCATGGGATAAGACGCAGCAGCAGCCCCAAGAAGGCGTTTAGTTCTGGGCGAATGAAGCGGTCAAGCCATTAGACCATGCATAATGAGATCGAGATGCGCTTCCAGGTAAGTCGTCTTGTCCAGAGCTCTTCGATCATTGAAAATGAGCTTGAAAATCAGCATGGCGATGGCAGGAGCCACTACCGCGTCGGCGAATGCCGCTGGCGCCGGCCGGAACTCGCCTTGGTTGACACCCTCATCGATGAGGGATTGCAAATGAGCGTTGAGTGGGTCGATGAACTCTTCGTGGTGCCGATCGACGACTTGGGGAAACCGTGATCCTTCCGCGATGACGAACCTCATCAGTTCCCGCAATCTGCGGTTCTCGACAATGCGATCGTAGAGCATCGCTATAAGGCCCTCAAGCCGCTCCGAACATGTTCCGCTTAGCTCATGGGCACTAGCCAGGAGATCTTCGAACGGCACGGAGATGTGCCTGATCATTGCCTCAAAAAGCTGCTCCTTGGTTTCGAAGTAAACGTAAATCGTCCCCTTCGTTACTCCGACCCTGTCAGCGATGTCTTCAACGCGTGTCGCCACGTAGCCGCGTTCCACGAACTCCTCAAAGGCCGCATCGAGGATCTGTGCAGGGCGGCGCGCTTTCTGCTCCGCACGCGTCAGTTTCTTCATATCAGGCATGTCTCACCCTTGGGCGCTCCTTGTCATTCCGTGGCCTGGCACGAGGCAATTTTCCGCAATTTCTATTGACTAATGAGTCAGTCAATTATATCGATCGCGCGAACGGATGCAAGAGGTCAATTCATGAGAACTATCCTTGTCGCCGCCTTGCTGGCCATAGGCGCAGTCGCGCTTTCGTCGTGCGAGAAGCAGGCCACGAATGAGGTGAGGCCCAAGAGGGTGGAGACTGTCGTCGTGAAGACGGCACCTGTCGGCGAAATCAATTTCATCACGGGCGAGGTAAGCGCGCGCGTGCAGAGTGACCTGTCCTTCAGGGTCAGCGGACGGATCGTCGCGCGCCTTGTCGATGTCGGCGCGTTCGTAAAGGCAGGACAGGTGCTTGCGCGCATCGACGCTGAGGAACAGAAGGCTGATCTGGATGTCGCCACAGCGAACCTGCAGTCAGCTAGAGCCCAGCAGACGCAAGCCCAGCTGGCCTTCGGTCGGCAGCAGAATCTCTTTAAGGCTCAGGTCACGACCCGGGCAGCGCTTGACCAGGCCCAGGAGGCGCTGCTGACGGCCCAAGGAAGCCTGAAATCGGCGCAAGCCCAGCTCGACACGGCGCGAGACGCTTTCTCTTACACGGAGCTGCGCGCCGATGCCGACGGCGTGATCACGGCGAGAAACGCCGAGATCGGCCAGATCGCGCAGGCTGCGCAACGGATATTCACGCTTGCCCATGAAGGACCGCGTGACGCGGTCTTCAACGTCTACGAATCCCTCTATCTCGGACGAAAGCTTGAGGACAAAGTCACGGTTGGCCTGCTTTCGACTCCATCCCGGAAAGTAGATGCGGCTGTACGCGAGATCTCGCCAACCATTGACCCATCGACTGGAACGATCAGGGTGAAGGTAGGTCTCGAAGGGGCGCCGTACATGTCGCTTGGCGCTCCGGTCGTCGGCTCCTTCCGTTCCATCACACAGGACACAATCGAACTGCCATGGTCGGCAATGGCCTCGAAGGGTGGCCAGCCTGCCGTTTGGGTCGTGGACCCCTCGTCGTCCAGCGTGTCCATCCGGCCGGTTGATGTTTCGAGCTATGGCACCGGCCGGTTCGCTGTGCGCACGGGCGTGTCTCCAGGTGAAATCGTCGTATCCGATGGTACCAAATTCCTACGGCCCAACGAGGTCGTCTCCTATGACAAGGAAGCCGCGAAATGAGTATCCGTGTAACATCCGGGCTGCTGCTGCTTGGCCCATTGCTGCTGTCGTCTTGCCAAAGGCAGGATGAAGCGCGTGAGGAACCGCCTCGCCCCGTTCTTTCCGTTGTCGCCAAATCAACAGCCGCTTCGTCCCTGAGCCTGCCAGGCACAGTCGAGGCCAAGATCGAGACCGAACTTGGATTTCGCGTCCTCGGACGGGTGATAACCCGCAAGGTCAGCGTCGGCGACATCGTCAAGAGGGGTGACGTCGTTGCCGCCATTGATCCGCTGGCGCTAGAGCTTGCGCTCAGAAGCGCGCAGTCCGAACTTTCCAATGCGCAGGCACAGCTGACAAATGCTGTCTCCACGGAAGAGCGGCAACGGAGTCTGACCGAAACAAGGTCTGGAAGCGAGGCCGCTTTCGAGGAGGCTCAACTGGGGCGGCGCAGTGCCGTTGCTGCCGTCGCAAAAGGGCAGGCCAATCTGGACAAGGCCGAAGAACAATTGAGCTATGCGCAGCTTCGCGCAGAATTCGATGGCGTTGTGATGGCCACCTC
>NZ_JABEPH010000137.1:0-14026 GCF_013004495.1 Rhizobium sp. SEMIA 4085 | reverse complement strand
CCCGTGAATGCGAGGTGGGCGACCGGCGTCGTCCAACGGCGCGTCAGCCCCGTGCCGATGGCCATTGCTACGGCGCCGGCCAGACCGGCGGCAACGCCGAGCGGATCGAGCGCAGCCTTGGGTGTCAACACCAACAGCGCGACGCCAACCATTCCGGCCAAACCGGCAATTACGGCAAGAAGCTTGATCGGCCTGCCAAGAAAGAGGCGCGATAACGCGATGACGATCAGCGGCTGAATAGCCCCGACAGTCGCGGCGACACCGCCCGGAAGCCGGTAAGCCGAAACGAAAAGCATTGCCCAGAAGAACGAGAAATTGAGCGCGCCGAGGATGAACACCCTGCCCCACCAGATACCAAACGGCAGGCGACGGATGGTGACGAGCAAGAGGAGACCGGCAGGCAAAGCGCGCAGCATTGCAACGGTCAGCGGATAGCCGGCAGGCAGGAAGGCGGTCGTTACGAAATAGGTGCTGCCCCAGATGGCGGGCGCGATGGCAGTCATCAGGACATCGGCTGCATATGTGCTATTTTTCTTCATGTCAAGAATCTCTACCTCAAGATAAATTCAACTTATCGTCATTTATCTTGACGTCAAGACATATCGTGCTATCGCTTGATTATCGAAGGGATGAAGAAGCAATGGACCGCGTCGATAAAATCCTGTCCCAATGGCAATGTGAGCGGCCCGACCTCGATGTGGAAGCCATGGGTATCCTGGGGCGCCTGAAACGGCTGACGACACATCTCGGACGCGAGGTAGAGCAAGTCCTGCTGCAGCACGGGCTCTCGTCATCCGCCTTTGACGTGCTGGCAACGCTGCGGCGTTCTGGAAAACCCTATCGCCTCTCGCCTGGCGATCTGCTGGCGATGACAATGGTGAGCTCCGGTACGATGACCAACCGCATCGACCAGCTCGAGAAAGCAGGTTTCGTTGAACGCGTTCTCAACCCCGACGACCGGCGAAGCGTGCTGATTGCATTGACGGAGGATGGTTTTGCGGCCGTCGAGAGCGCGGTCGGTGCCCACGTTGCAAATCAGCAGCGGCTTATCGAGAACCTCAGCGATGAAGACAAGGCAGCCCTCGATGCGCTGCTGCGCAAGTTCCTCGCGAACTTCGAATAGTCAGATCGCGCTCAACGCCTTGCGCACGCGATCAAGATGAGCTTGGCGTTTGGTGGCCGTCGCGCGGTCCATGTCGTGCAGGCTGAGCATTCGAAAATTGAGGCCCCTGGAGCAGAAATTCGCAATGCCGCGCTTCAGTAGCCGGCGCACGGGATTGCCCATGTAGAGATGAACCAGCCACCACGGCGAGCCCGTCGTTGTCAGAGCCCAAAGCAGCTTAATGTTTGTCAGCTGCGGAACGATCCGCCCGCCGGCCGTATCATGCGAGAAGGCAACACCGGGCGCAAAGACCCGGTCGAAGAACCCCTTGAGGATCGCCGGAAAATTGAACCACCATTGCGGAAAGACGAGGATCAATCCATCGGCCACCTTCAACCGCTCCACAATCTTGGAGACGCCGGAGGTGTCATAGGGGATGTCGAAGTAACCGCTGCGCTCGGCCTTCGTGAGGCAAGGGTCGAATTCCTCGGCGTAGAGATCGAGCAGATCGACCGCATGACCAGCTTCTGCCAAAGCTTCACACGCAGTCCTTGCAACAGCGGCAGCAAAACTCTCGTTAAGCGGATGGGCGAGCACCAGCAGGATACGCATCGGTTCTCCTAGAACAGGCTACCCTGCTTCGGCGGCATGGTGGGCTCGTCAGGCTTCGGCAAGCGTTTCCTCGGTGGCGCACCGCCTTCGGTTGTCACGGCGCCGATGCGGCCGTCAGCAAACTCGATCGAAATGCCCAGGCCGGCTGAAAGAGCCGCGGCCTGCGAGACCGGCCGGTTCTCATCATCGCGGATGACTGCATAACCACGCTTCAGAACGTTCTTGTAGGAAAGGGACTGCAATACGCGGTCCTGTGCCGAAAGCTCGCCCCTTGCCCGTGTCAACTGATGGCGGACAGCGGAATCGGCGTGACGGGACAGGTTTGCCAGATGGTCGCGCATGCGGGCCGTCTGCGTCTTCAGCCGCGCCGGCAAGGACGCAAAGACGGCATCGGCCCGCCCGACACGGGACCTGGAGCGATCGATCAGTCGCTCCACCGTGCGCTCGGCGCGCGTCATCCGCTCGGCAAGCATCCGGCGGCGCTCGGCAATGCGGTTCGATAGAACGTCCGGCCTCAGATGCGATGCGGTACGCTCGAAGCTGCGGCGCTTGTTGATTGTGTTGAGCTCCAGCCCGCGGCCGAGGCCTGCGGCCGCTTCATCAAAGCGTCGGCGCGGCAGCGCCAGCAACTGATCGAGCGACGGCAGCGCTCGCATCAATGCCCGAACGGACTGCCGCCTGTGATCCATCTGACGGCCCACGCAGCCTTGCAGACGGGCCGAAAGGGCAGAAACCTGGGCGTCCAGTTCGGCTTTGACGGGAACGGCCATTTCCGCAGCCCCCGTCGGCGTCGGCGCGCGCATATCGGCCGCATAGTCAATCAGCGTCCAGTCAGTTTCGTGGCCAACCGCCGAGATAAGCGGAACTTCACTTTCAGCAGCGGCGCGCACGACAATCTCGTCATTGAAGCTCCAGAGATCTTCCAAGCTGCCGCCACCACGCGCGACGATCAGCACATCAGGCCTCGGCATTTCGCCGCCCGGCTGGAAGCCGTTGAAACCGCGGATGGCATTGGCCACCTCCTCGCCGGACCCATCGCCCTGCACCTTGACAGGCCAGACGATGACATGGACTGGAAAACGATCGGAAATGCGGTGCAGGATATCGCGAATGACGGCGCCCGTTGGCGACGTGACGACGCCGATGACCCTCGGCATGAACGGCAGCCGCCTCTTGCGTGCCGCGTCGAAAAGACCCTCAGCACCAAGCTTGCGCTTGCGCTCCTCGATCAACGCCATCAGCGCGCCCGCACCCGCGGGCTCCAGCGTTTCAATGACGATCTGGTATTTCGACGAGCCAGGAAAGGTCGTCACCTTGCCGGTGGCAATCACCTCCATGCCTTCTTCCGGCCGGAACCTTAGCCGCGAGAACGTGCCTTTCCAGATGACGGCGTCGATACGGGCGCGATCGTCCTTCAGCGAGAAATAGGCATGCCCCGATGAATGCGGGCCGCGATAGCCGGAGATTTCGCCACGCACCCGGACCTGGTCGAAAGCAGTCTCGACCGTGCGCTTGATCGATCCCGAAAGTTCGGAGACCGAATATTCAGTCAGGTTGGTGGGCGAATCGGTGTCGAAGACATTGCTCATCCTTCCTTTCTAGCGAAAGCGGAGGGAAAGATCAGTAGAGCATCGGGTTGGCGCTCAATTTTCCGGCTTGAAGAGAAAGAACTGCACCCCAACGCCCGCAGCCTTGGGAAGCGGTTGGAGGTAGGACGGCACATTGCCCTTCGCCAATTGAGAATAAAGTCCCTCCGGCTTCAGTTTTGCGAACTGCATCGTCGGATAATCGTCGCGACAGAAAGCCAAAACATGAACGTCCGCCCCCCTCAGGAAGGCCTCTGCATCCTTAGGTTCCGAGAGGCCGATATGCATTTCGGTCAGCATACCCCGGGGATTGCGATGATAAGGTGCGGTCAGAACATGCTGCCTCGTAAAGCGGAGGATCGGCACGCCGAGTTCAGATGAAGCCGCCACCATGCCGACAGGCATCGCATTCAGCGGCGCAAGAGCCTCTCTTGAGATACACGAAGGCTTGTTTTCCTCGTCTTTCGCTTCGTTCTTGTCCTCCTCCGTTTGCCTCTGCAGCTCAACGAAGGCTCCAGCAACGGCCCAAACAGCAGGTACGCTGGCAAGCACCAGCATGATGTAACAGAATGCGACAGCGACATTTTCCCGATCGCTGTTGGATATACGGCGGATGTCGACAATAAGCAGCGCGAGCGGCAGGATAGCGATCAGATTTGCAAAGGGTGCCCCGCGCACCTGCATCAGGCCGATGGCCCAGCAGAGGACGAGCAGGAAAAGCAGGATGGCGTGAATCCGCACCCTGTCGCGATAGAGGATTCGGAATGCGCTGACAGCAATGCCCAAAAGACCGGCTGCGTAAAAGGCACCGATGCCGAAAGGCTCGTTGCGGATCATGTCGAGCATGGAGCGCGCTTCTGAAATATTGTTCAGCCACAGCTCAACGAGCATTGGATCGAGATCATCAAGCGGATTATGCAGGCATTGGGGGCGCGATCACCATGGCCGAAGCTGCAACGGTGCTGCCGATACCACCGAGTGCAACGAAGCGTCCTATTCTCGACGCGCTGCTTGCGAAAACAGCCACAACGGAAAGCATTCCACCGCCGATCGCAGTAAGGCCGTAAAAACCAAGCGAAAAATTGTCACAGGTCACGGTCGAATAAAGCCGGGGCGGCATGGTCGAGAAGAACAGAATACTGACGGCCAGCGTGAGCGTCAGCCCGAATGCTTTGGCAGCCTTCTGAAAGGCCTGCCCCACCCAGGCCCAATGAAGAGCGACGACGAGGCAAACCGCTGCGACGAAAGGTGTTGTCTCGACCCCAATGGCGATCGCGAGTGCCGCCATCGAGGCTGCGACGATATAGCTCCAGGCCTGATGCTCCTCATCGAGAAGCATTGCCGTCATCATCGCGACAAGCCCGATCTGCACGTTGTGATGATCGATCGCACCCGGCACGAAACGGTTGCTGGTCCATACGCCTAGTGCGGTCATCACCAGAGAGACATGCATGGCAGGAACGCCGCCGATGCGGCGGCCTGCAATCGCCATCGCAAGCATGAGAGGGAGGGCGAGTGAGACGGGCCAGATCGCGAGCGCCACGGCCTCGGCCTGCTCGGCCGCCAGAAACAAACCGAAGAATTTGATGAGCCCTGCGATCGGCAAATCGATCAGCCGCGACCAGTGCATCAGCGTGCCATCAACGCCGAGCCGGTATTGCGTCAAATCGAACCAGCTCTGCCCAGAAAGAAAATCCCTTACTTCGACGAGCCGCATGCCGTCGTCGTTGTCAGGACCGACATAGTCTTTCGCCCCGATCAGCTTCACCGGCAAAATGGACGCGATCAGCACCGCGCTATAAAGCGACACGGACGGCAACAGACGCGTGAGAAGCATGCGGACAGCGGCAAGCGACACGATGGGCGGCGAAGATTTTGAAGCTGAATTGCCGGTCATTCCTGCGACGTTCGCCATTCCTTGTCCCGTCCTGAGCTGCGCGAACTTTAGCTTTTGCAGATCAAGAAAGTGTAAAGCGTCCGGATGGCTGCCGATTCTTGCCGCGTTATAGGGTCTTATTAACGCTGCATGTTTTAGACTGCGCGCCAATTGTCAATGGCAAGTGGCATCATGACACGATCGCAGACCAGAACGCCAAACATCGCTGTGCTGCTTCCGTGCTACAACGAAGCGGCCACGATCGGTGCAGTCGTCCGCGGCTTCAAAGCGGCACTGCCGCAAGCGCAGATTCATGTCTACGACAACAATTCGACAGACGGCACCGCGCTCCATGCGATGCTGGCCGGCGCCGCTGTCGTGCGCGAACGGCGCCAGGGTAAGGGCCATGTCGTCCGCCGCATGTTCGCCGATATCGACGCCGACATCTATCTGATGGCGGATGGCGACGGCACTTATGCGCCCGAAGACGGCGAAGAGCTGATCCGCACGCTGCTGACCGAACGCGCTGACATGGTGGTCGGAACGCGTCGCGGCGTTCATTCCGACGCCGGGCGCAACGGACATGCTTTCGGCAACCGCATCTTCAACATTCTCTACCGCACGATCTTCGGTCCGGACTTCACCGATATTTTCTCAGGCTACCGGGCCTTCTCGCGCCGTTTCGTCAAGAGCTTCCCGGCCGTTTCCGCCGGCTTCGAGATCGAGACCGAAATGTCCGTCCACGCCTCTCGGCTCAAGCTGCCGGTCGCCGAGCTGGAACTCGATTACGGCCGTCGCCCGGAAGGTTCGCACTCGAAACTCTCGACCTTGAAGGACGGCGGCAAGATTCTCTGGATGTTCGCCATGCTCATGAAGGAAACGCGGCCCTTTGTCTTCTTCGGCCTCATCAGCGCGTTCTTCATGCTGTCGAGCATGGCTTTCATGGCGCCTGTGCTGGCGGAATACTTCGAGACCGGGCTTGTCAACCGCATGCCGACATGGGTTCTCTCCCTGGCGCTGATGATGATCTCCTTCATGGTCTTTACAGCGGGCCTGATCCTTGATTCCGTCGCCCGCTCGCGTGCCGAACAGCTTCGCATTCACTACCTCAACGTCGCCGCGCCGAGCCAGGGTTTAGCGCCGGAAAAGTCCATTGAAACCGCGCAAGGTGGCAGGACCACGCGTATCGCATAGTTGCTTCCGCTCAAAGGTGACGCTCTTTTCATGAACAGAGAAACCACAAACCGTATTCGTTTCGTGCTGGAAGACATCCTGCCGCCGTTTGTCCGTGATTCCGGTGCGTTTCGCTGGGCGGCGCGGCGCGTCTGGGGCGACCATATCACGCACTTGGCGAAATTTCGCGAGCGAGCACCGTTTCTTTCGGCAGAGGAATATGCCGAGCTTTACCGCAAGCATCCCCGTGTTCACGAGGGCACGGACAATTCTGCGGCCTGCATCAGCCGCATCCTCGGATCGATCGCCGGAGAGAGCGTCTGCGATATCGGCTGCGGCACGGGTTCGCTGCTCCGCAGCATCCAGGCGACGCATCCTGGGCTCAACCGCCTTACAGGCGTCGACTTCGTGATTGAAGACGCATCACGACTGCCTGGCATCGAATACGTCGCGGCCAAGGTCGAAAACCTCCCCTTTGCAGACGCGGAATTCGACACGGTCATCTGCACGCATGTGATCGAGCATATTCTCGACTACCGGCAAGCGATTGCGGAACTGCGCCGGATTGCAAAACGCCGCCTGATCATCGTTGTGCCGAGGGAACGCGAATATCGCTACACGTTCAATCCGCACTTCAACTTCTTCCCTTATACGCACTCATTCCTGAGAGCTGTCCACCCGGTGCCTCCAGCATTTGTCTGCGAGGATATCGGTCGCGACATCTTCTATTCGGAAAAAAGAGGTGCAGCGGATTGAAGGACGGTTCGATGCTTTCCACTTTTTCGACCGCAACATGGATTGGCCTTATCGGCACGCCACTGCTGATTGCCGCGGGCCAGGTGCTGTTCAAACTGGCGAGCGCAGCGACAGGCGAGCTCAGTGTCCGCAATATTCTTGCTCTGCTTCTCAATCCGGTGTTGCTTGCAGCGCTACTCCTTTACGGTCTCGGAACAATTATCTGGATTTACGTCCTGAAAGCCGTCCCGCTGACGATTGCTTACTCCTTTATGGGATTGACCTTCTGTTTCGTGCCTTTGCTGGCGCAGGTCTTTCTTGGAGAAGCCCTCACTGTTCGCTACGCCATTGGCGCGGCTTTCATCGTTGCTGGCATGCTTGCGATCAATGGCTGACGCCTCTCTCAATCGAAGCGGGTCGCTTCTGCGCTTTGCCGCATTGTCGCTGCTTGGATTGGCGGCCGAAACGCTACTCTTCCATTTGCTGCTGAAGGTGATGCAAGGCCCGCTATTGACACGGGCAGTGAGCCTTGTTGCAATCCTTGGCATTATGCTCGCTATGCTGCGACGCATCGATTTCACGACGGGCGGCCGGCTGTCGGTCGGCCGCGCCGGGATCGTCGCCATCGTGCTGATTGCGGCGATCTTGAATTATGGTCTCTACGCCACGCTCATAATGGTATTGCCGTCCCTGCAGCCGTTGGCGGCGATGGTTTTCGCCTCCGCCTCTACACTGTGCTTTGCAATTTTCGGCTACATCCGGTTCGCATTTCGCGAATAATCAAACAGGCTCCCAGCCGTCCTTCTCGCTGGCGCGATAGATCGCGTCGATTACCTTTTGGTTCAGCTTCGAATTTTCGAGCGTCACGACCTCTTCCTTCTCGCCCCTGGCAGCGCGGGCGAAAGCTTCTGCTTCACATTTGTATTGGCGGCTGTCCTGGAAGCGGAAGATGGTCGACTCGCTATGGCTGCGGTTAGCGAGTTCCAGTTCTTCCGGTCCCCAGCGGTCGGCGTTGAATGGCGATTTCACCTCGATATAGCCTTCCGTGCCGTGGAACACCATGACCTGGCGGTTTGCCATCTGGGTGGAGATGTAGAAGCTCAGCTCGAAATCGCCGAAGTCGGCCTTCACGCTCGAATAGATATCGGTGCCGAATTCCGGGTCACGTTCGGTGACGGCCTGGATGCGCAGTGGTTCCTTGCCCGTCGAAAAGCGCGTACTGATCGTCGGATAGACGCCGATATCGGGCAGGCCGCCGCCGCCAAGTTCGGGAATGTTGCGCATGTTGCCGGGATCGCGATTGAAATAGGTGAAGGCGCCTTGGACATGGCGAAGCTTGCCGATCGCGCCGTCGGCGATCAGCGAGCGGACCTTTCGCCAGACCGGCGCGTAGGTCACCATGTAGGCTTCGGTAATCAGGACCTTGCTGCGATCGCGCGCAGCAATGAGGCTGTCGATCTCGCCGGCATTGAGCGCGATCGGTTTTTCGCAAAGGACGTGCTTGCCGGCGTCTGCCGCCTTGATGGTCCATTCGACATGCTGCGACGTCGGCAGCGGAATGTAGACGGCGTCGATCACGTCGGAGGCGAGCATCTCTTCATAGGAGCCGAAGGCATGCGGCACGGAAAAGCGGTCGGCCATTTCGCGCGCCTTTTTCAGGTCGCGGCTGGCAATCGCAGTGACGACGCAGTTTTCCGCGTCCTGAATGGCCGGAACGACGAGTTCACGGCCGATCTTTGCCGTCGAAATAATACCGAAACGGAGCATGGCTTAGCCTCCCAGAGCTTGAATGGGCGCAACCTTATTCAGGGGTTGCGGGTGACGCAATGGCGTGCGCACAAATCACGAAAGTTTGGTTTTCCTCTGCCGGAACCTGCACTAGTTTACTTTCGGCGACGTTCTGCCGCATCCGCACTTCAATCAAATCAGCAATTTAGGATAGCGCCATGGAAATGCGCCGGCTCGGAAAAACAGGTCTTTCAATCTCGCCTATCGTCTTCGGCGGAAATGTCTTCGCATGGACGGCCGACGAGAAAACGTCCTTTGATATTCTCGATGCATTCTTCTACGCAGGTCTCAATACCATCGACACGGCCGACGTCTATTCATCCTGGGTGCCCGGCAACAAAGGCGGCGATTCAGAGGAGATCATCGGCAAGTGGCTGAAGAACGGAAAGATTTCCCGCGACAGGGCAGTCATCATCACCAAGGTCGGCTCCGACATGGGCCAAGGCAAGTCGCTGAAAGAGCAATATATCCTCAAGGCCGTGGAGGATTCGCTCCGCCGCCTGCAGACGGATTACATCGACCTCTACCTCTCCCACTGGCCCGACGAAAGTACACCCTATGAAGAAACGCTCGCCGCCTTCGCCAAGCTGAAGCAGCAGGGGAAAATCCGAGCGATCGGCTGCTCCAATCTCGATGCCGGCCAGCTTCAGGCATCCTTCGATGCCGCCGAGAAGGCTGGAGTTCCTCGCTACGATGTGCTCCAACCCGAATATAATCTTTATGAGCGATCGAGCTTCGAAGGCCAGCTTGCCGATCTTTGCGTGAAGGAAGATATCGGTGTCATCACCTACTTCAGCCTCGCAGCCGGCTTTCTCTCCGGTAAGTACCGCAGCAAGGCCGATACGCAGGGCAAGGCCCGCAAAGATAGGGTCGCGAAATATCTCGACGCTAAGGGCATGCGCATTCTCGCCGCACTCGATCAGATTTCCGCCGAAACGAGCGCGAAACCTGCCGAGATCTCCCTCGCCTGGCTGCTCAACAAGAAAGGCGTGACGGCACCGATCGCCAGTGCTACCAGCACCTCACAGCTCGATAGTCTGGTGAAGGCGGCGAAGCTTGAGCTTTCTGACGAAGCAATGAGACTGCTCGACAGGGCAGGAGCCTGAGGGGATGACATGACCGTGACGATCCGCGCTGCTAGACCGGAAGACGAAGCGCGCTGGCGCGAACTCTGGAAGGATTACCTCGCCTTTTATGAAGTCACGGTCGATGGGGACATTACCGATTCAACGTGGCGCCGGGTTTTCGATCCGGCGTCAGCAATCTTCATGCGCGTTGCGGAAGTCGACGGAGAGGTGATGGGGTTCACCCTCTCACTGACGCATGAAGGCACGTGGATTCGCGGCAAGGACTGCTATCTCGAAGACCTGTTTGTCCACCCAGGCGCCCGCGGCAAAGGGGTCGGCCGGGCGCTTATGGATGACCTGATTTTGCTCTGCAAGCAGTACGGCTGGTCGCGGCTTTACTGGCACACGAACGAACAGAACAAGACGGCACGTGCGCTCTATGACAGCTATGTCGAAAGCGACGGACACATTCGCTATCGCATCAGTTTCTGAGCGGCGGAAATCCCTGGTAGAATTTCGAATGATCGCCTTGCCAATTCGCCATGCCCGGCTTGGTGAGAGTTCCGCGCGGCCGCACATAGCTCTGGATCGCACGCTTCGGCCGCTCGTGCCATTGGATATTAAAGGCCCATAGCTTTGGAAAGAAGCAGAGCGATGCGTAGGGCAGATGATCGTGGATCCACCACGCGAGCTTCTGCCAATCTTCCTCATCACGATAAGTATCGATCATCCAGGGTACGGCGACACAGGCCGTCGCCCCCATGCAGCCATCGAAATCGCGCAGGTCCCAGATATGGTCCGCCGCACTCGAGGCATTGCTCGAGCAGTTGAGCTTGTTTTTGTTTCCAAATTCATTGACGGCGGCAGAACGGTAGCCCGAGCGGATGTGCAGCCTGCCGAACGTCGCTTGAAGCGGCTCGAGCAGTTCCTTGCAAAGCCGCCTACCTGCCTCAACTGCAAGATCCGAGTCGTCTGGAATATTTGGAATACGATAGAAATCGGCGATCTCGGAATGCAGGAAATCGCGGAGGAAGAAATTCTTCGAAAGCCGCGTCCGGCCCAGATCCTCGAGCGATTTCATCGACCCAGGCTTTTTCATGCGTCTCTCCTCCATCGGCGGCACGAACCTATCCCGTCATCCGGCTATTGCCACCCGGAAATTGCGGGCTCCAGCGGAACAATTTCCAACTAGGTCGCTTCTCTAAGGGTTCACGACTGCGTGACTCCAAAAACGAGAACAAGGATCGAAGAAATGGCCAAGGGAAAGACACTTGAGGATCTCTACTACGACACTCTGAAGGATATCTACTTCGCCGAGCGGCAGATTCTGCGCGCCCTGCCGAAGATGGCCCGCGCTGCTCAGTCCGCCGACCTGAAGGCGGGTTTCGAAAAGCACAAGGAAGAAACCGAACTCCATGTAGAACGCCTGCAGCAGGTGTTCGAGATTGCCGGCAAACGTGCTCAGGGCAAGACGTGCGAAGCAATTCAGGGCATCATCGCTGAGGGCGAAGAGATCATGGAAGAATTCAAAGGGACGGTCGCGGTCGACGCCGGCCTGATCTCTGCGGCGCAGTCCGTGGAGCACTACGAGATCGCCCGTTACGGCACACTGAAGACCTGGGCGCAGAACCTCGGCTACAAGGACGCCGTCGTGCTGCTGGACCAGACCCTGCAGGAAGAAACGGCAACTGACAAGTTGCTCACGAAACTCGCCATCACCGCCGCAAACCAGAAAGCCGCCCGCGCAGCTTGACGACAACTCCCTGAAACAGCCGGTCTTACCGGCTGTTTCAGAATGGGCACGGCTTGCCAAAGGACCGCCCGCCTCTAAATCCTTCAGCGTTATCATGACGCCGACACGGAGGATGCAAGATATGTCCGAACAGCAGGCAATCGAAGCAGTCGTCCATCTCTACGTCGAAGGCATGACGTTTGCCAACGAAGCTGCATTGCGAAAGGCCTTCCATCCGCAAAGCACAATCATCGGTCACTATGAACACGCGGTCGAATGGCTGACGCGCGACGAATTCATCGCTGCAATCACCGCTGAAGGCGCCGCCCCGCCGGGAACGCAACCGTATATGGATATAACAATGATCGATGTCGCAGGCGATGCCGCGATGGCGAAGGTGACTGACGAATTCGCCGGGATGCGCTTTACCGATTATCTGTCGATGCTGAAGATCGACGGTCGATGGACCATCGTCAACAAGCTCTACTACCTGCACTCCTAGGCGGCGCAGCTTTCAATGAGCCAGGCCGGCGCAGCCGCCGGCCCGCAGTGCCATGGTAGCTTTGTCAGCTTCGCAGCACACCGCCGGTGAACTTCGTCACGCTCGCCACGATCTTCTGCGTCAAAGCCTCAAAATCCTCGTCCGTCAACGTTCGCTCGACGGGCTGGATCTGCACTTCGATCGCAACCGACTTCTTGCCCTCGCCAAGCGATCCGCCTTCGAAGATGTCGAAGACGTTGACACCGGTGACCAGCTTGCGGTCGGCACCGCTCGCAGCCTTTATGATCGTGCCTGCTTCAACCGTCTTGTCGACGACGAAAGCGAAATCGCGCTTGACGGCTTGGAAGGGCGAAAGCTCCAGCGCCGGCTTGGTGCGTGTCGCCTTCTTCTTCGGCTCGGGCATAGCGTCGATATAGACCTCGAAGCCGCAGAGCGCGCCTGAGACATCGAGCGCTTCGAGCGTCGAAGGATGGAATTCGCCGAAATAGCCCAGCACGACCTTCGGACCCATCTTGATGGTGCCGGAACGACCGGGGTGATACCATTCCGGTCCGCCCTGCTCTATCTGGATGTTGCCCATCGGAAGGCCGCAGGCCTCGATCACCGCCAGCGCATCGGCCTTGGCGTCGAAGACATCGACCGGCTTGCCGCCGCCCTTCAAATTGTTCGACCACATGCGGCCGGCGCCGGTGAGCGACGCCGTACCGCGGCGAATGCCACCGGCAACACGGCGCTGGCCTTCCGGCCTGTCATTCTCATAGGTTCCGGAAACTTCGAAGATGGTCACATCGCCGTAGCCCTTGTCGGCGTTTCGCTGCGCAGCCATCAACAAACCCGGCAAAAGCGACGGGCGCATGTCGGACATTTCGGCTGCGATCGGGTTCGCAAGCTTGAGGGCCGGCGAGCCGCCGCCGAAGAGCTTCGCCTGCTCTTGCGAAATGAAGGACCAGGTGACGGCCTCCAGCATGCCGCGCGAGGCGAGCGCCCGCTTGGCCATACGCGTGCGGATCTGCAGCGTCGTCAGAATCTTGCCGTTCACGGCTGCATGGCTTTCCAACGGCGCCGGCTTGATGTTGTCGACGCCGTGGATGCGCATGACTTCCTCGACGAGGTCGGCCTTACCGCCGACGTCCGGACGCCAGGAAGGAACGGCGACCGAGACGCTTTCGCCCGAGCCCGACACCTCAAAGCCGAGGCGGGTCAGGATATCCTTACTCTCCTCAGTCGAGACTTCGAGGCCGGTCAGGCGCCTGACCTCCCAGTAGGGAAAATCGACGATCTTCGGCTGATAGCCCTTGTAGCCGACGACATCCGCCTTCGCCGGCGTGCCGCCGCAAAGTTCAAGAACGAGTTCCGTCGTGCGCTCCAGACCAGGAACCATATATTCCGGATCGACGCCGCGCTCGAAGCGATAGCGGGCATCGGTGATAATGCCCAGAGCGCGGCCGGACTTGGCGATGTTCATCGGGTCCCAGAGCGCGCATTCGATCAGCACGTCGGTCGTGTTTTCGTCGCAGCCGGAATGCTCGCCGCCCATGATGCCGCCGATCGACTCGATGCCGTCCGCATCGGCGATCACGACATTGTTAGGGCCAAGCTTGTATTCACGCTGGTCGAGCGCCAGCACCGTCTCGCCTTCCCTGGCACGGCGGACGGTCAGATTGCCGCTTACCTTGGCAGCGTCAAAGACGTGCATCGGCCGGCCCTGATCAAAGGTCATGTAGTTGGTGATATCGACCAGCGCATTAATTGGACGCCGACCGAGCGCCAGCAGCCGCTGCTGCATACAGCGCGGGCCTGGTCCGCTCCTGACGCCGCGCCCGCGACGGAGCGCAGAACCCGGGCACCGCGTT
>NZ_JABEPH010000011.1:0-36347 GCF_013004495.1 Rhizobium sp. SEMIA 4085 | reverse complement strand
TCAGAGCTGTCTATCGTGTTTTCTCTGGCGAGTAAGCGTTACACCCTAAAAGCCACCGCTCAGTGGCCGGCCGGCGCGGTCAGTTGTGTAAAAGAGAACGACGCGCCCCCCGCCGCAGCTGGGGTGCTTGAGAAAGCCGGGTCCATCGCCGCTGCCCATGCCGCTCTCCCCCGTCCTGAAGGAGCCGGCCGCCACGTCGGTCAGAAGCGTTGGGGTACGTCATGAACTTTGCTCTCAACGAAGAACAGGAGATGATCGTCAAAACGGTCCGCGGCTTCGTCGAAACGGAAATCTATCCGCACGAAAACGCCGTCGAGCGCACCGGCATCGTCGCGCCTGAACTTGGCCAGGCGATCCGGCGAAAGTGTATCGAACTCGGCTTTTACGCCTGCAATTTTCCTGAAGAGGTTGGCGGCGCCGGGCTCGACCATACCACTTTTACTCTGGTGGAGCGGGAACTTGGCCGCGGCTCGATGGCCCTGACGGTCTTCTTCGGTCGTCCCTCGGGTATTCTCATGGCCTGCGAAGGTGACCAACGGGACCGGTATCTGCTGCCGGCTGTGCGCGGGGACCGGATCGACGCGCTTGCAATTACCGAGCCGGATGCCGGTTCGGACATGCGCGGCATGAAGTGTGCGGCCCGCCGCCATGGGAGCGATTTCATTCTCAATGGCACGAAGCATTTCATCTCGCATGCCGACGTCGCCGATTTCGTCATCGTCTTTGCCGCAACCGGCGAGGAGGAGACACAGAAGGGAACGAAGAAGAAAATTACGGCCTTCCTCGTCGACCGCGGCACGCCTGGCTTCGAGATCCTCAAGGGTTATGATTCCATATCGCACCGCGGCTACCACAATTGCATCTTGAACTTCACCGATTGCCGGCTTCCCGAGAGCCAGGTGCTGGGCGGGATCCATCGCGGTTTCGATATCGCCAATGAATGGCTCTACGGAACGCGACTGAGCGTTGCCGCCACCTGCGTCGGACGGGCCCGGCGCGTCTTCGAGATGGCCCTTCCCTACGCTGCCGAGCGCAGGCAGTTCGGCAAGCCGATCGGGGCCAATCAGGGCGTTTCTTTCAAGCTCGCGGACATGATCACCGAGATCGATGCGGCCGATTGGCTGACGCTTGCTGCAGCCTGGCGGCTCGATCAGGGTTTTGGCGCCAACCGCGAGATCGCCTCGGCAAAGCTCTACGCTTCCGAAATGCTTGCGCGCGTAACGGACGAGGCCATCCAGATCTTCGGCGGGATGGGTCTGATGGACGATCTGCCGATTGCCCGTTTCTGGCGGGATGCGCGGGTCGAGCGCATCTGGGACGGCACTTCCGAGATCCAGCGCCACATCATCAGCCGTGAGCTGCTGCGGCCATTCGGAGCATGAAACGATGACCCAGCGCTCGCTCGACCGCCTGCTCAGACCTCAAACGATCGCTGTCTTCGGCGGTCGCGAGGCGCATCGGGTTATCGAGCAGTGCGACCGAATGGGGTTCGGTGGAGACGTCTGGCCGGTCCATCCGAAACTCGAAGAGGTTCATGGACGGCGCTGTTATCGTTCGATCCTGGAACTGCCCGCCGCGCCCGATGCCGCTTTCGTCGGCGTCAACAGAATCCTGACACTCGACGTTGTCAGAGATCTTGCTGCAAGAGGAGCAGGCGGTGCGGTCTGTTACGCGTCGGGCTTTAGCGAGGCGGCCGGCGAATTGGCCGACGGTGCCGATCTTCAAAGGCGCCTGCTGGACGCGGCGGGCGACATGCCGATCCTCGGGCCGAACTGCTATGGTTTGATCAACGGTCTTGATGGCGCATTGCTCTGGCCCGACCAGCATGGGATGCAACGTGTCGACCGCGGCGTTGCAATTCTTACCCAGTCTTCAAATATCGCGCTCAACCTGACCATGCAGACGCGCGGCCTGCCTATCGCCTATCTGGTCACGGTCGGCAACCAGGCGCAGACGTCACTTTCAGACGTCGCCTACGCGCTGCTCGAGGACCCTCGCGTCACCGCAGTCGGGCTTTACGTAGAGGGTTTCGGAAATCTGCCGGTGCTCCAGGACCTCGCGCTCCGAGCACGCGAGCTGAAAAAACCGGTCGTCGCGCTAAAGGTCGGGAAATCCGAGCAGGCGAAACGAGCGACGGTTTCACATACCGCTTCGCTTTCCGGCAGCGACGCGGTCGCCGATGCCGTTCTTGGCCGTCTGGGGATCGGCCGTGTCGGCTCATTGCCGGAATTGCTGGAAACGCTAAAACTCCTGCATGTCGCCGGACCGCTTACCGGCAATGCGATTTCCGCGATGAGCTGTTCAGGTGGCGAAGCGTCGCTGATGGCGGATGCCGCCGTCGGTCGCGCCTTAGAATTTCGCCCCTTGCGGCCTTGGCAGCTGGCGCCCCTTCGCCTCGCGCTCGGCCAAATGGTCACCCTTTCCAATCCCTTGGACTACCACACCTTTGCGTGGGGCGATCTCGGTCGCCAGACGGACGCTTTTACGGCAATGTTTGACGGCGGCTATGCGCTCAATCTCGTCGTGCTTGATTTCCCGCGGACCGACCGATGCGATGCTACCGACTGGACGACGACGGTCGATGCGATCGTTGCCGCTTCAGCCTCCACCGGTGGACTTGCAGGCGTTGTCGCGACGCTTCCCGAGAACATGCCTGAAGATCGTGCCGTCAGCCTGATGGCGAGGGGCGTCATACCTTTTTGCGGCATTTTCGAAATGCTTGCGGCAACCGAGATCGCAAGCCGAATCGGTCGGGAATGGAGCGTTCCGCCAGAGCCATGCCTTCTCGACGTGCCGCAAGTCGAAGGCGAGATCGAAACGTTGGATGAGGCCGATGCAAAGGCCGCGCTCTCGGCCTTTGGCGTTCCCGTCCCTGCCGGTGTCGTTGCGAATTCTCCGCAAGAGGCGATGGAATGCTCGCAAGGGCTCGGCTATCCCGTCGCGCTCAAGGGGCTCGCCATTGAGCACAAGACCGAGGCGGGTGCGGTGGCGCTCAACTTAAAGGACGCGAAGGCGGTATTCGACGCAGCCACATCAATGAACGGCACCAAGGCATTCCTGGTCGAAAAGATGGTGGAGCACAGCGTCGCAGAGCTGATCATTGGAGCAATACGCGATCCTGTCTTCGGATTGACACTCACAGTCGGTTCGGGCGGAATTTTAGTGGAATTGCTTGAAGATTCCGCCATTTTGTCACTTCCAACGACCAGAACGGCGATAACGGAGACGATTTCGCGCCTGAGGATCGGAAAATTGATCAACGGCTATCGTGGCCGGCCAAAAGGCGACCTCGAAGCGGTTGTCTTCGCTGTCGCAGCAGCGGCAGATTATGTCGTAAAGAATGCCGCGCGTCTGGAGGAACTGGACATTAATCCATTGATGGTTCTTCCTGAAAACAAGGGCGCTGTCGCGGTCGACGCCCTCATACGGCGAAGGAGGTAGCAGAAGTTGAGCAGCTCCATTCGCACGAGACGCGACGGCGGGATTTTCGAGGTCATCATAGACCGGCCGAAAGCGAACGCCATCGATCTTGCAACGAGCCGCGAGATGGGCGTTCTTTTCCGCGATTTTCGAGACGATTCAGCCCTGCGCGTAGCAATCATTTCCGGAGCCGGCGAAAAATTCTTTTCCGCAGGCTGGGATCTCAAGGCGGCAGCGGCAGGCGATGCCGTCGATGGCGACTACGGCATCGGAGGCTTCGGCGGGATCCAGGAACTGCGCGATCTTAACAAGCCGATCATCTGTGCGGTCAACGGCATCTGTTGCGGCGGCGGACTGGAGATTGCCCTTTCGGCGGATCTGATCGTCGCGGCTGAACATGCGACCTTCGCGCTGCCGGAAATCCGCTCGGGAACGGTTGCGGATGCAGCTTCCGTCAAGCTTCCCAAGCGCATTCCCTACCATATCGCAATGGACATGCTCCTGACGGGACGCTGGCTCGATGTCCACGAGGCCCATCGCTGGGGCTTCGTTAACGAGGTCGTCGCGGCCGACAAATTGATGGACCGTGCATGGGCACTTGGCCGCCTACTCGAAAGCGGACCGCCGCTTGTCTATGCCGCAATCAAGGAAATCGTGCGCGAAGCGGAGGGAACAACGTTTCAGACTGCCATGAACAAGATCACGAAACGGCAGCTTGCAACAGTCGATGCCCTCTATTCGAGCGAAGACCAATTGGAAGGCGCGCGGGCTTTCGCGGAGAAGCGAACCCCAATGTGGAAAGGAAAGTGACGAGGCGGCGGCAACCGCCATTTTCCCGCATGATCTCGGGCAGCGCAGGCGGAAGAGGAAACCGCATGCCGCCAATTGCCCGAAAGTTCTGTCAACGGATCAAGAAGAAGGAACAGGGGAATGAACCGCTATACGAAATATCTCACAAGTCGCGTAACCTCCGGTGGACTGAGCCGCCGCGAATTCATCGGACGTGCCATGGCAGCAGGCATTACGCTGGCTGTTGCCGATAAGCTTTTTACTGAAAGCGCACATGCAGCGGAGCCGAAGCGTGGCGGTCATCTGAAGCTCGGCCTCGAAGGTGGGGCGGCAACCGATTCCAAGGATCCCGCAAAATTCCTGTCGCAGTTCATGTTCTGCGTCGGCCGCTGCTGGGGCGATATGCTGGTTGAATCCGATCCGCTGACGGGGGCTGCAGTCCCTGCGCTTGCCGAATCCTGGGAGCCGTCGAAGGATGCGGCGACCTGGACCTTCAAGATCCGCAAGGGCGTCAAATTCCACGACGGCAAGGAATTGACAATCGACGACGTCGTCGCGACGCTGAAGCGCCACACGGACGCCAAGTCCGAATCCGGCGCCCTTGGCGTGCTGGGATCGATCAAGGATATCAAGGCGGATGGCGGCAATCTCGTATTGACGCTGAGCGAAGGCAATGCCGATATGCCTCTGCTGCTCACCGACTATCACCTGGTGATCCAGCCAAATGGCGGCAATGACGATCCGCTCGCCTCGATCGGCACCGGCCCCTACAGGCTGACGAGCTTCGAGCCGGGTGTTCGCGCAACTTTCGAGAAGAACAAGGACGACTGGCGTTCCGACCGCGGTTATGTCGATTCTATCGAAATCATCGGCATGAATGATGCTACCGCCCGTATCGCAGCGCTGTCATCCGGCCAGGTACACTACATCAATCGCGTCGATCCGAAGACGGTCGATCTTTTGAAGCGCGCACCGAACGTGGAGATTTTGTCGACCTCCGGCCGCGGCCACTACGTCTTCATCATGCATTGCGATACCGCGCCGTTCGACAACAATGACCTGCGCCTTGCCCTGAAATACGCCATGGATCGAGAAGCCATGGTCAAGAAGATCCTTGGTGGTTATGGCAAGCTCGGCAATGATTTCCCGATCAACAATACCTATGCGCTGTTTCCCGAGGGCATCGAGCAACGTGCGTATGATCCCGACAAGGCGGCATTCCATTACAAGAAGTCCGGTCACAGCGGCTCTGTTCTGTTGCGCACCTCCGAGGTGGCCTTCCCCGGTGGAGTCGATGCGGCCGTTCTCTATCAGGAAAGCTGCAAGAAGGCGGGCATCGAGATCGAGGTCAAGCGCGAGCCCGGCGACGGTTATTGGACCAACGTCTGGAACGTCCAGCCCTTCTCGACGTCTTATTGGGGCGGGCGGCCGACGCAGGACCAGATGTATTCCACCGCCTATCTGTCGACAGCTGACTGGAACGACACACGCTTCAAGCGGGCGGATTTCGACAAGCTGCTGTTACAGGCGCGCGCCGAACTCGATGAGACCAAGCGCAAGGACATGTACCGGACGATGGCGATGATGGTGCGTGACGAAGGCGGGCTCATCCTGCCGATGTTCAACGACTTCGTGAATGCTTCCACCAAGCAGGTAAAGGGCTATGTTCACGATATCGGCAACGACATGTCGAACGGTTACGTCGCGACCCGCGTCTGGCTGGACGCCTAGCGCGTGAAGGGGTTAACGCCCCTCATCTCTAACGCAGCCAGGACCGTGGGAATGCACCCCGCGGTCCACCCGACGTTTCAGCACGAGGCCATCGCCATGTCCAATCCTCCGTCAGGTCACATCTTACCCGGCCTGAGGTTCAAGCAGCGTTTTCCTCTGCTTGCCCTTATTCTCGAGCGCTTCGTGCTCAGCATCATCCTGCTCTTTGCCGTCTCCGTCGTGATCTTCGGAGGCCTGGAAGCACTGCCCGGCGATTTCGCGACAACCTATCTCGGCCAGTCCGCAACCCCTCAAGCCGTCGCCAATATCCGTCAGGAACTCGGGCTGAACCGTCCGGTAACGACGCGCTATTTCGAGTGGCTCGGGGATGCCTTGCGGGGTGACTTCGGCTCGTCGTGGGCCAGTAAAAATTCCGTCGGCGAGCAGATCGGCAAGCGGCTTGGCAATTCACTCTTCCTTGCAGGCTTCGCTGCCGTCATCTCGGTACCGCTTGCCGTCGGTCTCGGTATGCTCGCCGTCCATTTCCGCAACCGTCTGCCGGACAAGATCATAAACATCATCTCGCTGGCGGCGATTTCGCTGCCTGAATTCTTCATCGGCTATCTCCTTATCCTTTTCTTCGCCGTCAAATTCGGCGTCGCGACCTTTCCGGCGACCGTCTATGAAAGCATGGGCCTCGTCGACCGACTTAAGGCGATCGCCCTGCCCACGGCGACCCTCGTTCTCGTCGTTCTGGCCCATATGATGCGAATGACGCGCGCTGCCATCCTTTCCGTTATGTCTTCAGCCTATATGGAAACTGCCGAGCTCAAGGGGCTCGGTGCCTTCCGATCAATCGTCAAGCACGCAGCCCCCAACGCGCTGGCGCCGATCATCAATGTCGTGGCGCTCAATCTTGCCTATCTCGTCGTTGGCGTCGTGGTTGTCGAGGTCGTCTTCGTCTATCCCGGCATGGGTCAGTATATGGTCGACGCTGTCACGGTTCGCGACATGCCGGTCGTGCAGGCCTGCGGCCTCATCTTCGCTGCCGTCTATATCTTCCTGAACATGGTGGCCGACATCCTCGCCATCATCGCCAATCCGCGACTGAGGCACCCGCGATGAGATTGCGAAATGTTCCCATCACGGCCTGGATCGGTATGTTCGGCATTGCCGCCGCCTTCATCTGCGCGATCTTTGCGCCCTTGCTCGCCCCCTATGGCGAAACGGAAGTGGTCGGCAACGTCTGGCAGATAGCCGATGGCCAGTATTTCTTTGGGCTCGACAACCTCGGACGTGACATCCTCTCACGTCTGATCTTTGGCGCCCGCACGACGCTGTTTGTCGCCCTTGCCGCGACGATCATCTCCTTTTCGCTCGGCATCATCTTGAGCTTCACAGCGGCCGTCTCGCGCGGATGGATCGATATGGTCTTCTCACGATTCAACGATCTGATGATGTCGATCCCGACGCTGATCTTCGCGCTCGTCGTTCTCGCCGTGTTGCCACAGAACCTGATCGTGCTGATTGTCGTGATGGCGATTCTCGATTCCACCCGCGTTTACCGGCTCGGTCGGGCGGTCGCGCTTGATGTCGCCGTCATGGACTTCGTCGAAGCCGCGAAACTGCGTGGCGAAGGCAAGACCTGGATCATCTTCCGCGAGATCCTGCCAAATACGCTGACACCACTGCTTGCCGAATTTGGCTTGCGTTTCGCCTTCTCGATCCTGTTCTTGTCGACGCTTTCTTTCCTCGGTCTCGGCATTCAACCGCCAGCGGCCGATTGGGGCGGCATGGTCAAGGATAACAAGGACGGCATCATCTTCGGAATATCTGCAGCCCTTGTTCCCGGTTCGGCGATCGCGGCCCTTGCCGTCTGCGTCAATCTCGTCGTGGACTGGCTGTTGAAACGTACGTCCAGCCTCAAGGGAGGGCGCGGCGATGCCTGAGCTTCTTTGCGTCCGCAATCTGAAAATCGAAGCGACCAGCTATCCCCCCGGCGAGCCGCCGAAGCGCGTGACGATCGTCGATGACGTGTCCTTCGACCTGAAAAGGGGCAAGGTTCTTGGCCTCATCGGCGAATCCGGCGCGGGCAAATCGACGATCGGGCTTTCTGCCCTGGCCTATGGTCGAGGCGGTGCAGAAATTACAGGCGGCGAGGTTCGTCTCGACGGCCAGAATATTCTTGCACTCAACACGGACGGTATCCGCCGGATCCGCGGAGCGCGTGTCTGCTATGTCGCACAGTCGGCGGCGGCCGCTTTCAATCCCGCACACCGGCTTGGCGATCAGGTGATCGAGGCCGCGGTGAAACATGGGCTCGTGACCAAAGAGGAAGCGAAGGAAAGGGCAATGTACCTGTTTCGGGTGCTTGGCCTGCCGAACCCGCAGACCTTTGGGGATCGCTTTCCCCATCAGGTCTCCGGCGGCCAGCTGCAGCGCGCCATGACGGCCATGGCGCTCTGCCCCAATCCCGAACTCATCGTCTTTGACGAGCCGACGACAGCGCTCGACGTCACGACCCAGATCGATGTCCTTGCCGCTATCAAGCATGCGATCGAAAAGACCCGCACGGCAGCACTCTATATCACCCACGACCTCGCCGTGGTTGCTCAGATTTCCGACGACATCATGGTGCTGCGCCATGGAAAGCAGGTCGAGTATGGCAGCGTGCAGCAGATCATCGAGGCGCCGCGGCAAGAGTATACGCGTGCCCTCGTCAATGTGCGGCAGGCTGTTCGAGAAGAAGCACCCGACCAGTCAGATACGCTCTTGAAGGTCGACCATGTCAGCGCTGAATATTCCAACGGCTTCAAGGTACTGCACGATGTCTCGCTGCATGTTCCAAGGGGCCAGACGCTTGCCGTCGTCGGCGAATCCGGTTCCGGAAAGTCGACGCGTGCGCGCGTCATCACCGGTCTTCTGCCGCCAAGCGAGGGCAAGGTGTATTTCAACGGCAATGCTTTGACGCCGAATGTCAAAAGTCGCTCGCATGACGACCTGAGGCGCATCCAGCTGATCTACCAGATGGCCGACACGGCGATGAACCCGCGCCAGACCGTGCGCGACATCATCGGCCGGCCACTAGCGTTCTATTACGGCCTGCGCGGGGCAGCCAAGACCGCTCGGGTCAAGGAACTGCTCGAGCAGATCGAGATGGGCAGCGGCTTCATCGATCGCTACCCGGCAGAGCTTTCAGGGGGGCAGAAGCAACGTGTCGCCATTGCGCGGGCACTTGCCGCAAAACCGCAACTCATACTCTGTGACGAGCCCACTTCAGCGCTCGATCCGCTGGTCGCAGAAGGCATCTTGAACCTTCTTCTGCGGCTGCAGGAAGATACGCAGCTTTCCTACATCTTCATCACCCACGATATCGCCATCGTGCGGGCGATCGCCGACAGCGTTGCAGTGATGCATCGCGGCAAGCTCGTCCGCTTCGGACCAAAATCCAAGGTGCTCTCCCCGCCATTCGACGACTATACCGATCTCTTGCTCAAATCCGTACCCGAGATGGAAATCGGCTGGCTTGAGCGGGTGCTCACCACACGCAGGATGGAGAGCGCCGGCAACTGAATTCAGGGGGGCGGGTTGTTCTTCTAGGTTCACCATTCCCCCGCATTTGCTGACCAGGACACCATGACCGAACGCGGCTTCACGACCATCGAAAACCATTGGATCGCCCTCAAGGACGGCACGCAGCTTGCCGCGCGCATCTGGATGCCTGACGACGCGGTGGCCGATCCCGTTCCGGCAGTCTTCGAGTTCCTGCCTTACCGCAAGCGCGACGGAACCAGCCTTCGTGATGAATCGACCTATCCCGTCTTCGCCGCTGCGGGGATTGCTGGGGTACGCGTCGACATCAGAGGGTCAGGCGAATCCGACGATGTCATCGACGGCGAATATACTGAGCTCGAACTCGCCAACGCCTGCGAACTGATCGCTTGGATCGCTGCTCAGCCATGGTCGAATGGTTCTGTCGGCATGATGGGTATCTCCTGGGGCGGTTTCAACAGTCTCCAGGTCGCAGCCCTTCGCCCGCCGGCTCTTAAAGCGATCATCTCCATCGCTTCGACGGTCGATCGTTTTAACGATGACATACATTACAAAAACGGATGCCATCTTTCGGCTCAGCTTTCCTGGGCGGCAACCATGCTCGGTTATCAATCGCGCCCGCCGGATCCTGCAATCGTCGGCGACCGCTGGAAGGAAATGTGGCTGCAGCGCCTTAAGCGCGAACCCTTCTTCATGGACGAGTGGCTCAAGCATCAGCGCAAGGATGACTTCTGGCGTCATGGCTCGATCTCGGAAGATTTTTCCCGCGTCGACATTCCCGCACTGGTCATCGCCGGTTGGGCCGATGGCTACCGCAATACGCCGCTGATGGCGGTGGAAGGTCTGGGCGGCAAGGCGAAGGCGCTCATCGGGCCCTGGGTTCACAAATACCCGCATTTCGCCTGGCCAAAGCCACGCGCCGACTTTCACGGGGAGGCAATCGCCTGGTGGAACCGCTGGCTGCGTGGCGACAAAAACGGCGCCGATGCGCTGCCGCAGGTGCGCGCCTATATCCTCGACGCCATCCGGCCGGCGCCGCGCCGCGATTTCGACCCTGGCTTCTGGATCGCCAAGGATGTCTGGGAGCCGCCAAAGATGCAGTGTTTTTATGTCGAGCAGTTCGGCCGGCTGACTGAGGGGATGCCGATCCCCCAGGCGCCGGAGCATCGCCTCCATCTCCGTTCACCGCTCGATACCGGCACTGCGTCAGGCGAATATTTCACGCTGAAGCCGGATGCGGAGATGGCTCTCGACCAGCGCGGCGACGATGCGGGGTCACTCGTTTTCGAGACCGTGCCGATTGCCGAAGACCATGACTATCTCGGCCGGCCGGAAGTTACTCTGTCTCTTCGCTCAGAGGCGGCGACCGCCAATCTTTGCGTGCGTCTGGTCGATGTTCATCCCGATGGGACAGCGACACGCATCTCGTTCGGCGTGCTCAACCTTGCTCATCGTGACGGCAATGCCGAGCCGGAACCGCTGAAGACGGGAGAACCGACCACGGTGCGCGTCGTCCTTGATGCCTTGGGCTATCGCGTCGGCCGCGGTCACCGCATCCGCCTTTCACTCTCGACTGCCTATTGGCCGCTGATACTGCCGCCTCCGGAAGACGCTGGCGTGAGCATCGATACAGCTTCGATCGGCCTTGCGCTTCCCAAACTCGGCGACCATCAACAGATCGAGATGAAGGCGCCTGAGGATCCTGATCCACTGCCGAAGTATATCGAGCACGCTCCTGCTGCCACGAAAAGACAGGTCGTCCGTGATCTGTCCGGCAATTTTACCCATTATCAGATCCATGAGGACACCGGTCTTTTCGAGCATCCCGAGACTGGGCTTTCGACACGGCAGCTGAGGCAAGAAGTCTGGTCGATCGCGCCCGACGATCCTCTCTCGATGACCGGCACTTCCACATGGACATTCGACATGCAGCGCCACGGCTGGTCGATCCGCACCGTGTCGACGGCCAGGATCTCCTGCACTAAGACGAGTTGGATGATCAGCGCCGTTGTCACGGCCTATGAAGGCGAGGCTCAGGTCTTCGAAAAGATCTTCGCAGAAAAGCAGATCCCGCGGGACCTGATGTAATGTCATGCTGCAGCAAAGCGGCTGGCGGCCTCGCACACTGCCCGAAAGCCGATGCGGGCTCCATCGCTCATATGACGCGCTCTTAGCCAGGCGTGTACCAATTGCGGCTCTTCGCGGAACCAGACCTCCACACCGGCCATTGCAAGCTTGGCCGCGTAGTGGCGGCCATCGTCGCGCAGCGGATCGAAATGAGCGACGGTGATGAAGGCGGGCGGCAGCTCCGCAAATGAGGCGGCGGCAAGGGGTTCGGCGACGGGATCGCCTGGCGGAGCCTTCAGGCTTGCGCGGTAATAGGCGACGTCCGACGTTCTCAGCCCCGGTGCATTTTCCATTTCAATGAAGGAACCGGATACAAGGTCTCCACCAAGCGTCGGATAGATCAGCACCTGGCCGGCAATGCCGAGCAATCGCTGCTGCTGCGCCCTGATCGCCAATCCAGCGGCGAGATTGCCGCCAGCACTGTCGCCGATCAGCACGACCTGCCTGTCTGAGACGAGCAGGTGTTTCAACACCTCGAAACAATCATCCGTTTGCGCCGGCCATCGATATTCGGGCGCAAGGCGATAATCGACCGAAATTAGCTCGGCACCGGCAAAATCGGCAATCTCTGCGCAGATCGCATGATGGCTCTCAAGCGATCCCACCACAAAGCCGCCGCCATGCAGATAAAGCAGGACGGTCTCTGTCCTGATCGCCTTCGGCCGATAATGCCGTATCGCAATCCGGTCGAGAACGCGGGCATCCTCAGTCGTCAGGCCCTCCGGCAGGGGCTGGTCGAAACCCACACAAAGAGCATCGTACCATTGCCTTTGCTGGGAAATGGGAGCAGCCACCGCATCAGCGGGATAGAAGCTGTCACAGATTGCAAGGAACTGCGTAATCCCTTTCTCTGTCGGCATCGGTTGATGCACGGGCGTACCTCTTCTTGGTCGACGTTGCGTTCGTTTTTTTGCACTCGCGAAATACGCCTGATCGGCTTTGTGCTGGAATTCCTAAACCTGCTGGATCAGTGTGCGCCCGATGAATTTCGGCGGCTCGTCGCGCAAAACGAGGGACGTTGTGACCGCTCCGAACCGCGCGATCGAATCCACAATCGTTGCGAGGTCTCCCGGTGACGGGACCAGAACCTTCAAGAAAAAGCAGTCCTCTCCCGTCAGCCGCAGCACTTCTATAATATGTGGCATTTCGGAAAATTGCTTCAAACATGCGCGGATGTGCTCGTGCGTCGTACGAAGGCGTACGACCGCCATCATTCCCAATCCTAGCCGGGCGGCATCGATACGTGCTCCGTACCCAGCGATGATGCCACGTTCTTCCAGCCGCTTTACCCTCTCCGACGTCGCCGGTTGAGACAATCCAATCTTGCGCCCAAGTTCCGAAATCGCAATCCGTCCGTCCTCCTGCAATGCTTCAATGATGGCGATATCGGTCGGATCGAGCAGGAAGCGTCCGTTTTGGGCAGGTGGCATGCTTTGACCGTTAGTTCATCGGAAATCGGATGTGTTTTCCGATGATTGCCTATTCCAGAGACAGATGGAAGACGCCATCTTCCCGACGTGAAAGGAGAAATCATGGCCGACATCATCATTCTGCCCGGTATTGGAGGATCAGGGGAGACACATTGGCAAACGCATTGGGAGCGGACAAATCCCCGAGCGATCCGTTTTCAACCGAGGAGCTGGGATAGGCCGGATTTACCGGACTGGGCCGCGGCGCTGGAGCGAACCGTCGCCGCCACGAAAAATGCGCCGCTGCTGGTGGCGCACAGCCTGGCGTGCCTTCTGGTCGTCCATTGGCAGCGCGTTTCTTCTCTTCCCGTAGCAGGCGCCTTCCTTGTGGCGGTTCCCGATCCGCAGTCCGATGCCTTTCCAGCGGAGGCTGCCGATTTCACCAACCCACCGGAAGGCAGGCTCCGTTTCCCCTCTCTCGTCATTGCAAGTTCCGACGATCCTTATGGCAAGATTGAACATGCCCGCATGCGGGCGGCCGAATGGGGCAGCCACATTGTCGAGGTCGGAGCACTCGGCCATATCAACGGCCGCAGTGGGCTTGAGGACTGGCCGAATGGGCAAGCCTTGTTCCAGGCATTTGCCGAAAGCATTCCCAAGAGAGCATGAGCAAGCGACTGCTGCCGATTGGCGGCTCGAGCGAAACTTCATCCGCAAGGCCTCGCAGACCATAGTGATGGAGCCACGTGAGTGAACTACTTCGTGTAGAGGGCCCGCGAGCGTTCGAGATGCTTCAGAACCGCTGCCTCGGCACCATCGGCGTCGTTTGCGGCAAGCCGCTCAAGAATTTCCTCGTGCTCGACCAGTGTAAGCTTTTCCTTGCCGGTCCAGATGAGCATTTCGGTGTGATATTCCTTCAGCCATGCGAGCATTGCCTCACTCACTGCGACGAATATCGGATTGCCGGAAATCTGAGCGATGCGCGTATGAAAATGCATATCCGCGGCAATGAACTCTTCTGCGTGTCCCAACGCGCGGCGCTGGCGGTCGATAATGTCGCGAAGCGCGTCGACGTCGCTCTGCTTGGTACGTTGAGCGGCCTCCCGCGCCATGCCCCGTTCGAAGAAAATTCGGGCGCTCTTCAGATGCTCCAGAGAATCGGCCGACTGGGACAGCATGATCTTCGCTGTCAAATCGACCTGACGGAAGATTGATTGCGCCGTCAGTTGCAGTACCTTGGCTCATTCACCATGGGAAATGTTCACGAGCCCCTTATTGGCAAGTGACTGCATCGCTTCGCGGATTGCAGGACGACCAACGCCAAAGCGCTCCATGAGAACGCGTTCGGACGGCATTTCATCCCCAGGCTGTAGTTCGCCTGACGTAATCATCCGCTCGAGTCGATCAAACACTTCGTCGGACAGTTTCCGGCGGACGATTTGTTCGATGGGATGTGTCATAAGATCTCGCTGGCTCAAAATGTCTCCTCCTACCATCTTCCATGCCGAGAACAAAGCTCAGCCCGAAATTCGCGTATTGAAAGATTCCACTTTTCATCGATTGGAATACTGATTATACCAGATCATAAGTTGACGCCATGCCAAACTTTCGTGGCGACAGGAGCAAACCGCCCGCCATGATGATTACGCTCACCTACCGCATCGAGACGCCTGGGAGCGTCGAATCAATGGCGGACAAGATCGCAAGCGACCAGTCGACCGGAACCTTCGTGCCCGTTCCGGGTGAAACCGAGGAGCTGAAATCGCGTGTCGCCGCCCGAGTTCTGGCGATCCGCCGCCTCGGCGATGCAGGCCGCCCAACATGGCCGGAGGTTGGGCCCGGCACTCTGCTCCACCGCGCCGAGGTCGACATCGCCTTTCCGCTGGACGCGATCGGCACAGATCTTTCGGCGCTGATGACCATCGCGATTAGCGGCGTCTATTCCATCAAGGGCATGACCGGCATTCGCATCGTCGACATGAAACTGCCGGACGCCTTCAGGGGTGCCCATCCTGGACCGCAGTTCGGCATTCCCGGAAGTCGCCGCCTGACCGGGGTAGAGGCCCGTCCGATCATCGGAACGATCGTCAAGCCGGCCCTTGGCCTGCGGCCGCTGGAAACGGCGGAGCTTGTCGGCGAACTCATCAAATCCGGCGTCGACTTCATCAAGGATGACGAGAAGCTGATGAGCCCGGCCTATTCGCCACTCAAGGAGCGTGTCGCGGCGATCATGCCGCGTATTCTGGACCATGAACAGAAGACCGGCAAGAAGGTCATGTATGCGTTCGGCATCTCGCATGCCGACCCCGACGAAATGATGCGCAACCACGACATCGTCGCCAAGGCCGGCGGCAACTGCGCCGTCGTCAACATCAACTCGATCGGCTTCGGCGGCATGAGTTTTCTTCGAAAGCGTTCCAATCTGGTGCTGCATGCGCATCGCAACGGTTGGGACGTCCTGACGCGCGACCCGGGCGCCGGCATGGACTTCAAGGTCTACCAGCAGTTTTGGCGACTGCTCGGCGTCGACCAGTTCCAGATCAACGGCATCCGGGTAAAATACTGGGAACCGGACGAAAGCTTCATCGCATCGTTCAAGGCCGTCACCACGCCCCTCTTCGACGCCTCCGACTGCCCGCTTCCGGTTGCTGGATCCGGTCAGTGGGGAGGACAGGCGCCGGAGACCTACCAACGAACCGGCCGTACCACCGACCTTCTCTACCTTTGCGGCGGCGGCATCGTCAGTCATCCCGGCGGACCGGCAGCCGGCGTTCGGGCGGTACAGCAGGCCTGGCAGGCCGCAGTCGCCGACATACCATTGGAGGCCTACGCAAAAGATCATCCCGAGCTTGCGGCTTCCATTGCAAAGTTCAGCGACGGAAAAGGCGCCTGATCGCGATGGACAAGCTTCTCATCAGCTACTACGGCGATGACTTTACCGGCTCCACCGATGTCATGGAGGCCTTGGCGTCGAACGGCATAGCGACTGCGCTCTTTCTCGACATCCCTACGGCCGATATTCTCGCCCGCTTCAAGGGTTGCCAGGCGATCGGTATTGCGGGAACAAGTCGCAGCGAGACAACCGCATGGATGCAACAGCACCTGACGCCCGCTTTCGAATGGCTGAAGTCGCTGGGCGCCGAGATATGCCACTACAAGGTCTGCTCGACCTTCGATTCCAGTGCTGAGATCGGCAGCATCGGCAAGGCGATCGAAATCGGCCGGACGACCTTCGCTCAGCCCATTGTGCCTGTCATCGTTGGTGCGCCGCAATTGAAGCGTTATACCGCCTTCGGCAACCTTTTTGCCGCCTACCAGGGCCATATCTATCGCATCGACCGGCACCCGGTGATGCGCTGTCATCCGGTAACTCCGATGGATGAGGCCGACCTTGCCGCCCACCTGGCAAAGCAGACCCGCCTTCCCGTTGCCGTCGCCGATCTTGTTGCACTCACATCGGCAAACGCCGACGCGCGTATTGACGAACTCGCGTCGAATTCAGAAGGGATTGTGCTCATCGATGTCGAATCCGAGGCGACGCAGGTGGCTGCAGGTAAACAGCTACTCCGTCTGACCAGCAAATCCTCAAGTTTCGTTGCCGGCTCGTCGGGGGTCGAATACGCGCTTCTCAGTGCCTGGCGGCAAAACGGCGTTATCGGCCAAGGCAGCATCGAGTTTGCCGATGTGGGCCCGGTCGACCGCCTCGCCGTCGTCTCCGGCAGCGTATCTCCGACGACCGAGCGTCAAATCCGAAATGCGGTCCATGACGGCTTTGAAACCATTGCAATCGACCCTCTTGCACTGGTGTCGGAGGATAGCGAACGCTGTGCGGATGAGGCGGTACAGTCCGGCACCCGAAAGCTGAAGCAGGGAAAGAGCGTCATTTTCTATACCGCCCTTGGCCCGTCGGCAGACGTTGGCGTCCACATCGACATGGTCGCGGGCGCTCGTCACAAGCTCGGAAATGTGCTCGGCTCGGTCTTGCGCCGTTTGATCGAGAGCGAAGGGCTTTCACGTGCCGTCATTGCCGGTGGCGATACCTCCAGTCATGCACTCAGGCAGTTGAAGATCGATGCTCTGACGACGCTACTTCCGCTTCCCCACACACCGGGTTCTCCGCTTTGCCTCGCGCATGGCAGCTATGGGCCGACGAATGGCCTGCAGATCGCTCTTAAGGGCGGCCAGGTTGGATCCGACGGCTATTTCGCGCAGATCCGCGATGGAAGGAAGAACTGAGATAAGCTTCCGGGTCCGCACCAGCTTCAAGATGAACAAGATCGTAGACGAAGCGCTCGCCTTCGCGAACCGCCTTGCCGATGCGGACCGTGAACTTGTATTCGCATCCGGCGCGTGGTCGGGCGAAGTCTTGCCAATGATGTGGAAGGAGTTCCAGCGCGAGCATTTTGGTGGGGCGGATAAAACGTCGGGCTTCGATACTTCTGGCCGTCCTTAGGCTGAAGGACCGCCAATTAATCGGCTCGACGAAGAAAACCACGCATCGTGATACTTTATTGATGATATGGTGATTGACTCATTATACCAGTATATGGTCCTATCGGACTGAGAAGAAGGTGAGGGAAACATGACTAGAATTGCCCTATTCGGCGCAGGCGGAAAAATGGGATATCGGCTTGCCAAGAACCTCAAGGGTTCACGTTTCGATGTGCGCCATGTTGAGGTTAGCGACGCCGGCAAAGTCCGACTGAAGAATGACCTCAACCTCGAATGCATGCCGGTTGATGCCGCCCTTGATGGCGCGCAAGTGGTCATCCTTGCCGTGCCGGACTCGGCGATCGGAAAAGTCGCGGCAGGCATCGTCGACAAGCTCAAGCCCGGAACCATGGTCATGGCCCTGGACGCTGCGGCTCCCTTTGCCGGTCATCTGCCAAAGCGCGACGATCTCACCTATTTTGTTACCCATCCCTGCCATCCGCCAATATTCAATGACGAGACGGAGATGCAGGCGAAGAAGGACCATTTCGGGGGGTTATTCGCCAAGCAGCACATTGTTTCGGCGCTGATGCAAGGACCAGAAAGCGCATACGCGCTCGGCGAGGAGATCGCCAAGGTCATCTGGGCGCCCGTCATGCGCTCGCACCGGGTTACAGTCGACCAACTTGCAATGCTCGAACCTGGCTTGTCCGAAACCGTCTGCGCATCGCTCCTCGTCGTCATGCGACAGGCCATGGACGAATGCGTCGCGCGCGGCGTGCCCGAAGAAGCTGCCCGCGACTTCCTGCTCGGCCATATGAACGTGCTTGGCGCGGTCATCTTCAAGGAAGTTGACGGCGTGTTTTCAGATGCCTGCAACAAGGCGATCGAGTTCGGCATTCCTGCGCTGATGCGCGAAGATTGGAAGAAGGTTTTCGAACCACAGGAGATCGCCGAAAGCATCCGGCGTATCACCTGATACTGGCCTGGGGAGGCAACGCCTCCCCTCAACCGCCCCAAGGGAGACGGGGCGCGCTATTCACATTCACACCCGGGAGGAGAAAATGAGACTGACACGTAAATTGACAATTGCGGCCTTCGCCGGCGCAATGGCGCTCGCAACGGCCATTCCGGCATATTCGGCCGACCTTATCGCCATCATCACGCCGGCCCATGATAATCCCTTCTTCAAGGCCGAAGCCGTCGGTGCTGAGGCCAAGGCAAAGGAACTTGGCTACGAAGCCCTCGTCATGACGCATGACGATGACGCCAACAAGCAGTCCGAAATGATCGACACCGCAATCGGAAGGGGTGCCAAGGCCATCATCCTCGATAATGCCGGTGCAGACGCCTCTGTCGCGGCCGTCAAGAAGGCCAAGGATGCGGGCATCCCCTCTTTCCTGATTGACCGCGAAATCAATGCGACGGGCGTCGCCGTTGCCCAGATCGTTTCCAACAACTACCAGGGTGCCCAGCTTGGTGCGCAGGAGTTCGTCAAGTTGATGGGTGAAAAGGGAAATTATGTCGAGCTGGTGGGCAAGGAGTCCGACACCAATGCCGGCATCCGCTCCCAGGGATACCATGACGTTATCGACGACTATCCGGACCTGAAACTTGTCGCCAAGCAGTCGGCGAACTGGAGCCAGACGGAAGCCTATTCGAAGATGGAGACAATCCTCCAGGCCAATCCCGACATCAACGGCGTGATTTCGGGCAACGACACGATGGCCATGGGGGCGATCGCAGCCCTCCAGGCTGCCGGTCGCAAGGACGTGATCGTCGTCGGCTTTGACGGTTCCAACGATGTCCGCGACTCCATCAAATCCGGCGGCATCAAGGCGACCGTCCTGCAGCCGGCCTATGCCCAGGCGCAATTGGCCGTCGAACAGGCAGACGCCTACATCAAGAACAGGACGACACCCAAAGAAGAAAAGCAGCTCATGGACTGCGTTCTCGTTAACGCAGACAATGCTGACAAGCTCGAGACCTTCGCGCTCACGAACTAACCGCACCGAGTCTTGCAGAGGGCGCAGCACTGCGCCCTCTGCAGTGCATATTGTATGTCGAGGTTCATTGCATGTTGAGAATGAAGGGCGCTCTGCTCGCTGCAGTCGTGGCGGCGGCCTTGCCCGGTTGCAAGATCATCAAGACACCGACCGCAGAGGAAAAGGCGGCGGCAGCGGCCAAGACCGCCTTCGATCCGAATGCAAGGGTCGAGGCGATCTGGCAGCCCCAGGTCGTACCCTATTTCGAGAAGCGCGCAGGCGAACTGAAAGAAGTCTTGCAGCTGGCCACCTCCAGCCCAGACCAGGCGGGAGGGAGGTATGGCAACCCGCGCAAGCAGAGCAGCTCGCCGTGGACCTATGCGGTGAAATTCACCGGCAAGGTCATTGCGGCCGACACGGCATCGCGTGCAGCAACGCTCGATGTCGACGCCGATGGCGACGGAAAAGCCGATGCAAAGGTCCAGATCGGGCCGGCTCTGCGCGGCACGGCGTTGCGCGACACCCTCGACTTCGTCAATTTCAACGAATTCAAGAACCAGATCGAGTGGGCGCAGTTTGGCAAGGCGTTCAACGAGAAGGCCAATACCGCCTTCCTGTCCGCTATCCCACGCGACGGCCTAGCCGGCAAGACAGTGACCGTCATCGGGGCCTTCCCTCTGCCAAACAGCGGACAGCTTCCACTTGTTACGCCTTGCCAACTGACGGTGGCATCATGACGGCGACCGCCACACCGAAGGACGACATTATCCTGCGCCTCGACGACGTGTCGAAGGTCTATTCCGGCATCGTCGCGGTCAAGCGCGCCAATCTCGAGCTGCACCAAGGTGCCGTTAACGTCCTGGTCGGCGAAAACGGCGCGGGCAAATCGACGCTGATGAAGATTATCGCAGGCGTCGAGCGCCCCACACTCGGCCGCATCATCCTGGATGGTGAGCCGGTCTCGTTCGCCAGCCCGGCCGATGCGCAAGCCTACGGAATCGGCATGATCTTTCAAGAGCTCAATCTCTTCGCCAACATGTCGGTCGCGGAGAACATCTTCGCCACTCGCGAGATCACACGCGGCCTATTCGGCATCGACCACAAGGCACAGGCCGCGAAAGCCAATGAATTTCTGAAGCGTCTGGATGCCGGAATCGAGGCCGAAGCGATGGTCGAGGATCTGCCGATTGGCCAGCAGCAGCTCGTCGAAATCGCCAAGGCGATGTCGCTGAATGCCCGCATCCTGATCATGGATGAACCAACCTCTGCCCTCTCGGCCGCCGAAGTTGAAGTCCTCTTTAAGGTGATTGCCGAGTTGAAGGCTCAAGGGGTGGCGATCATCTACATTTCACACCGGCTTGAAGAGCTGATGCGCATCGGCGATTACATCACTGTCCTGCGCGACGGCCAGATCACCGGCCAGGCGATGGTTCGCGATATCGATACACGCTGGATCGTGCGCTCCATGATCGGCTCTGATGCCAAGGATTTCGCAAAGTCGGCAGATCACGCCGTCGGAGACGAGGTGTTCCGCGCCGAAAACATCAGCCTGCCGCGACCGACGGGCGGACTTGCGGTCGACAACGTCTCGCTATCGGTCAAAGCGGGTGAAATTCTCGGCATCTATGGTCTCATGGGCGCCGGGCGCAGCGAATTCTTCGAATGCGTGATCGGACGTCACCTGCACTCTACGGGCAAGATCTTCATCGAAGGCAAGGAAGTACGCGCCCGCGATACCACCAGGCGCATCCGCCGCGGCCTTGCGCTCATTCCGGAAGACCGGCAGCGGGAGGGACTGGTCCAGGTGCTCTCCATCGCCTCCAACCTGACCTTGGCAAGCCTTGGTCGCTTTACCCGCCTCTTCCACATCGACAGCGGCGCCGAGAAGAACGCCATTCGCGATGCGATCCGGGACCTCTCGATCAAGGCGCCCAACCCGGATTTCGAAGTGACCTCGATGTCGGGCGGCAACCAGCAAAAGGTGGTCATCGGCAAGGCGCTGATGACCAACCCAAAAGTGCTTTTGATGGACGAGCCAAGCCGCGGCATCGATGTAGGCGCCAAGGCCGATGTCTTCCGCACCATGCGCCGGCTGGCGGCAAACGGGCTCGCCATTCTGTTTTCGACTTCTGACCTCGAAGAGGTCATGGCGCTTTCCGATCGCATCGCGGTGTTGAGCAACGGCCAACTGGTGGCCGTTTTCGATCGCAGTGAGGCAAAGGAAGAAGCCATTGTCCAGGCTTCGGCCAAGGGACATGGACATCAAGGGAAACTCGCCTCATGACGGCCGCTACTTCATCCACCTCATCGCCGGCGAGCGCGAACGGCTCTTTCCTTCTGACGCTGATGAAGCTCAGAACCTTCATCGCGCTCTTCGCCGTCATCGTCTTCTTCGCGATCTTCGCACCGAACTTCACCTCGACTGCGAACATGATCCTGATGTCAAAACACGTCGCGCTCAATGCCTTCCTGGCGATGGGCATGACGTTCGTCATCATCACCGGCGGCATCGACCTGTCGGTCGGATCGATCGTCGGGCTTTGCGGCATGGTCGCCGGCGGTTTGATCCTTTACGGGATCGAGCTGCCAATCGGCTACACCATCTATTTCAACCTGTTCGAGATCGTATTGATCACGCTCTCGATTGGTCTCGCAATCGGGCTGATCAACGGGCTGCTCATCACGAAGCTCAACGTTGCCCCGTTCATTGCGACGCTCGGCACCCTGTATATCGCCCGCGGTCTCGCGCTGCTTTCCTCAGACGGTCAGACCTTTCCGAACCTCGTCGGCCGGCCTGATTATGCCACGACCGGCTTCGACTTCTTTGGCGCAGGTCGGGTGCTCGGCTTGCCGGTATCGATCTGGATCCTCATCGCGCTCGCCTTGCTTGCAGCTTATGTCGCGCGCTCGACGCCGATCGGGCGTCATATCTTCGCCGTCGGTGGCAACGAGCGCGCAGCGCGCATGTCGGGGATCCGCGTCGATCTCGTAAAGATCTTCGTCTATATGTTCTCCGGCCTTTGCGCGGCCATCGTCGGCGTCGTCATCTCATCGGAACTCATGGCCTCGCACCCGGCGACTGGTGAGAGCTTCGAACTCAACGCGATCGCTGCGGCGGTTCTTGGCGGAACATCGATGTCGGGCGGCCGCGGGACGATCGGCGGAACGATTATTGGCGCCTTCGTCATAGGCATCCTGTCGGACGGGCTGGTCATGATGGGCGTCTCGTCCTTCTGGCAGATGGTCATCAAGGGACTGGTGATTATCATTGCCGTGGTTGTCGATCAGGCCCAGCGTCGACTGCAGCAACGCGTTACCCTCATGCAGATGGCAAAGGCGGGTTGAAATGACCGAATTGCAAGGTGCATTGATCGGCTGCGGCTTTTTCGCGATCAACCAGATGCACGCATGGAACGATGTCGAAGGAGCCAGGATCGTCGCGATCTGTGACCGCGATCCGGCAAGGTTGAAGGTCGTCGGAGATCAGTTCGGCATCGATCGTCGCTACCGCGATGCCGAAGCACTGTTTGCAGACGGCGGTTTCGATTTCGTCGATATTGCCACGACGGTAGAGAGCCATCGCGCCCTGGTGGAAATGGCGGCCCGGCACAAGGTGCCGGCCATCTGCCAGAAGCCATTTGCCAAGACGCTGTCAGACGCAAAGATCATGGTCGAGACGTGCCGCAATGCCGGCGTAGCGCTGATGGTGCACGAGAATTTCCGCTGGCAGACGCCGATCCAGGCGGTTCGAAAGGCGCTGGAGGTGGGCGCAATCGGCACGCCCTTCTGGGGACGTTTCTCCTTTCGCTCCGGCTATGACGTCTTCTCGGGACAGCCGTATCTGGCAGAAGGTGAGAGATTCATCATCGAGGACCTCGGCATCCATGTACTCGACATTGCGCGTTACATCCTCGGCGACGTCTCGGCAGTCACGGCCCGCACGAAGCGGGTCAACCCCAAAATCAAGGGCGAGGACGTCGCGACTATCCTGCTTGACCACAAAAACGGCGCCACATCGGTCGTCGACGTCAGCTATGCCACGAGACTCTTGACCGAACCGTTCCCCGAGACGTTGGTCGAGCTTGATGGCTCCGAAGGCACAATCCGGCTCACCCAAGGTTACGGCCTCAAAGTGACCAATGCTGAGGGCACCACCACCACGAACGTGTCTCCGAAGCTGCTGCCCTGGGCGTCACGGCCCTGGCATAACATTCAGGAGAGCGTGTACGCGATCCAGCAGCACTGGGTCGACCAGTTGAAGCGCGGCATGGAACACTCGACCTCCGGCGCCGACAATTTAAGGACATTCGCACTCGTCGAGGGAGCCTATGAAAGCGCGGCGAAGGGTCAGACGATCGATGTCGGAGCGATGCTGCAATGACTGTCGATCCATTTCTGCTCTACGGCACGCATTTCGTCGAACCGAAGCCGGTCCGACTGCGTGCCGGAAAACTGGAGGCCGATCTTGCCAATGGCAGCCTCCGCACCATTCGCTATGACGGAACCGAGGTGCTGAGAGCAGTCTCCTACCTTGTGCGCGACCGTGACTGGGGCACCTACAGCCCGGAGATCTCCGACCTCAAGATCAGCCAGAAGGACGATCATTTCGAGGTCGGCTACCGGGCACTGTGCGACGGACCGCAGAACTCGACTCTCGTCATCGACGTTCGCATCCTTGGAAGCACCGACGGCCTCGACTTCGAGGCCGAAGCTGTCTCGGAAACAGGCTTCGAGACCAACCGCTGCGGCTTCTGTATCCTGCATCCGATCGTTGGAATAGCCGGAACGCGGGCTGCCATCGAGCACGTCGACGGCAGGATCGTCGCGACAAGGTTTCCTGATTTGATCGAGCCGTGGCAACCGTTCAAGGAGATGCGCGCCATCAGCCATGACGTCAGGCCCGACGTCATGGCTGAATGCAGGATGGAGGGCGACACCTTTGAAATGGAAGACCAGAGAAACTGGTCGGATGCGTCATTCAAGACTTACGTCAGGCCACTCGCCCTTCCGTGGCCTTATGCAATTCCGGAAAATCAGCCCGTCCGGCAGAAAGCATCGCTCATCATCAGGGATGGCCGCCGCGCGCGACACCCCTCGGCTGCGGCCTTCGACAAAATTATAAAACTCAACCTCGGGCTGCGGACCGGTACGATGCCGGCAATCGGTCTAATCATTACACCCGAGGAAGCCGATGCGACGCTGTCGTCAAAGGCGATACTATCGGAAATCGCGCCCCAGGAACTCCTCTTCCATTTCGATCCCGGTTCCGGACACGGCGTCGAAGCGCTCAACCGGTTCGCCGCAATCGCCGCCATTCACCGCGGACGCTCGACGCTGGAGATCGCACTTGCCTGCAAGCAATCTCCTGCCTTCGAGGCGGCCAAGATTGCCCGGCAGGTTGAGTCGGCGGAATTCAAACCGGATGCGATCATGATCTCGCCCTCGGTCGACCGGCAATCAACGCCGCCCGGCAGCAAATGGCCGGACTGCCCGCCTCTTGAAGAGGTCTACGCGGGAGCCCGCTCCGCCTTTTCAGGCATTCGCCTCGGCGGCGGCATGCTCAGCTATTTTACGGAACTCAACCGCAAACAGGTACCGGAGGGACCGCTTGACTTCATCAGCCACTGCACCAACCCGATCGTGCATGCGGCCGACGATCTCAGCGTCATGCAGACATTGGAGGCCCTGCCTTTCATTACCCGTTCCGTGCGGGCCATCTACGGCCGGAAGCCCTACCGGATCGGCCCATCGACCATCGCAATGCGACAGAACCCCTATGGCAGCCGCACGATGGATAATCCGTCGGGTGCACGCATCCCCATGGCCAACCGCGACCCGCGCCATAACGGACGTTTCGCGGAGGCCTTTGCCCTTGGTTACGCCATCCGCGTGCTGGATGCCGATCTCGAATGCCTGACGCTATCGGCGTTGACCGGTCCGTTTGGTTTGATCGCCGGTCCGACTGAACCGATCGAGGAAGGCGGCCGGCGCCCGCTGTTCAATACGGTGCGGACGCTGTCTGCATTGGCTGGTTCATCCTGGCAAGAGTGCCTGTCCTCCTCCCCCTCCGAGGTCCTGGCGTTTGTCGTTAACGGCACCACAGGGGCAAGGCTTCACATTGTCAACCTGACGGGCAGCGAACAAACCATCGATCGTGGCGCGTGCACGAGAGTATCAGGGGATGCGAGCGCAATCCTTCAACTCGCCCCCCTCGCGACAGCGGTCTTTCCACTCGCCGATTGACCTTCAGCGTCGCAACTGCATCTATGACATCGTGCCTGGATCAGGGGAGGATCGGCGTGAAGACCAAGAAGCTTATCAATTCCGGTGCAAACGTCGTCGATGAGATGCTGCAAGGTGTCCTGGCGGCTCATCCGGACCATCTTTATGCGGCCGAGGACATGCCACGGGCGATCATTGCCAAGAACGGGCCTCGCAAGGGCAAGGTCGGGCTGGTCATCGGCGGCGGATCCGGGCACGAACCGACATTCCTCGGTTTTGTCGGCAAAGGGCTCGCAGACGCCGCTGCGATAGGCAACGTATTCGCATCGCCGCCGCCCGATCCCATTATCGCGTGTGCCAAAGCCGTCGACGGCGGTGCCGGTGTTCTGTTCATGTATGGCAATTATGCCGGCGACGTCATGAACTTCGATATGGCCGCCGAAATGCTTGCCCTGGACGACATAGAAGTGCGGACCGTTCTGACGACGGACGACGTTGCTTCGGCCCCTTCGGATCAAATGCACAAGCGACGCGGCGTGGCGGGCAACGTTTTCATATTCAAGGTCGCTGGTGCGGCATGCGATCTCCTGTATTCCCTCGACGACGTCGAGCGCGCCGCTCGACACGGGAATTCGCGAACCTACACGATGGGCGTCGCGCTCTCGCCGTGCTCGCTGCCTCAGACGCTCAGACCGAACTTCCTGATCGGCGAAGACGAGATGGAGATCGGGATGGGAATTCACGGCGAGCCCGGCGTGGCTCGCGGGCCGCTGAAAACGGCCGACGAGGTGACTGACGAACTCATGGACAGTATTCTTCGGGAGATGAATGCGAGTCCCGGCGATCGTGTCGCCGTCCTGGTCAACTCTTTGGGTTCGACGCCGATGATGGAACTCTACATCATGATGCGTCGCGTGAAGTCCCGGCTTGATGATACCGGACTTGTCATCCACACGTCACTCGTGGGAAATTACTGCACGTCGCTTGAGATGGCCGGCGCGTCGATCACCGTTATCCACCTCGATCAGGAGCTTCAGCGCTTGATCGATCACCCCTGCGATTGCGCTATGTTTGCGAGGTGACCAATGGCGATCACAACCAGGGATCTGCAGCTCCTGTTTGCGCTCATCGCCGAGGAGATGACGAAGAACCGCGACCGTCTTTGCGAGTTGGACGGTGTCATCGGCGATGGGGACCATGGTCTCGCGATGGACGCTGGTTGTCTGGCGGTCGCGAAGGCCGTTGGCGCACTCGACTCCACCCAGACGGCGCCGACGACTGTGTTCAACTCCGCCGCAAAGGCATTTTTGAACGCGGTCGGCGCTTCATCGGGGCCCTTGTATGCCACGGCATTCATGCGCGCTGGAACTGCGGCGAAGGACAAGCAGGCATTGAGCGACGACGACTTCCTGTCTGTTGTCGCGGCGATGGTTCAAGGCATCCATGAGCGCGGCAAGGCAGAGCTCGGCGAGAAAACAATGATGGACGCCTGGAGCCCGGCGGCAAACGCTGCGCTGGATGCCCGGCGTCAGGGAGCTTCCCTTTCTCAGTGCCTGGCGGCGGCCGTTCAAGCAGCGCGCGAAGGCTGTAAGGCGACGAGCGGCATGATCGCGGGCAAGGGTCGCGCAGCCCGGTTGGGTGATCGGGCAGTGGGACACGTCGATCCGGGCGCGGCGTCGGCCGTCATCATGATTGAAGCGATGGCGGGGTTCGCATCTAGGCGTGATGATTAGCTCATTATTGCTCGGGATGCTCGAGATCCTGACCGAAAAGGGGAAGATGCCACTCATCCAGCATCAGCCGAACGGCCGGCAATGCCCGTTCCATCTCTTTCGCTCGCGTCGGCTTTTCGGAGCCTACAAGGACTTGGATCTGCGCAGGCGGCCGAATCGGAAACCGTCGGTTACGGCGGCACGGACCATCATCATTTCTCCGATCGTTTCATGCGTCAGAAGACCGATGAGATGATCCGCACCGTCCACGACCGCGATCGCCGGCACATTTCCCTGCTGCATCAAACGCAGGCTGTCCTCCAGGCTTTTGCGATGATGGATTCGCGGAATGTCGGTACGCATCGCGCTTGCAACTGACGTGTCGGGACCTTTGTCCTTCAAGGCGCGTATCATGTCGTCGCGCGTCAGCAGCCCTTCAAAGTGGCCGGCGGAATCGGTTACCGGAAATTCGCGCTGGGTTGTCGCAAGCAGCATCTCAATCGCCTCGTCGATACTCGCCGAGCGTTTAAGTTCTACGAATTTGGTGACCATTACGTCGCTGATTAGAACTCTGCTGGAGAGCTCCCGGATCTGCGCATTTTGTGCTTCCGCCGTTGCGGCCAGGTAGACGAAGATGCCGATGAAAATCAGCAGTGGGTTGTAAAGAAGACCGACGAAACCAAAAACAAAGGCAAGGCCTTGGCCGATCGTAGCGGCTATCTGCGTCGCGCGTGACCAGGTGAAGCGCGATGCGAGGGCGGCACGCAGCACCCGGCCTCCATCCATCGGAAAGGCGGGGATCATGTTGAAAAGCACGAGGAAGATATTGACGCCGGCAAGCCTAGCCAGGAAACCGCCCCCAGGATCCTCGACATCGGTCATCTGCTCGATGCCCGCTGACGCGCCGATGGCAAGAATGATCAGCGCCGCAATCGCGACGTTGACGAGCGGGCCGGCGATGGCAATCAGCAGCTCCTGATGAGGCACGTCGGGCATGCGTTCAAGACGGGCGACGCCGCCGATCGGTAGCAGCGTGATGTCGGGCGTCTTGATCCCGAAGTAGCGCGCAACGGCAATGTGACCGAACTCGTGCAGCACGACGCAGACGAAGACGGCGATAATGAAGGCGATGCCGCCCCAGGCCGCCTGCATGCCCCCGATCCGGTAATGCGTCATCCAAATCCAGACCAGCAGCAGCGCAAAGGTAATGTGAACGCGCAGAGCCGTGCCGGCGATCGTTCCGATCTTGAAGGACCAACCCATCGATCATCCCCTTGAGCTTTGCGAAGACGGGTCCGATCTTACAGGCATCAGATTGCCGAACTCCATCGGAAAGGGAAATATGATTGTCGAGCTCTTCTCGCCGGCGATCACGTTCAGCGTACTTAGATAGCGAAGCTGCATGGCCTCCGGCTGCCTTGCGAGGATTTCGGCTGCTTCGAGTAGCTTTGCCGCAGCCTGCTGCTCACCTTCGGCATTGATGACCTTGGCGCGCCGTTCGCGTTCAGCCTCCGCCTGCCGGGCGATCGCGCGGACCATGGATTCATTGATGTCGACATGCTTGATCTCGACATTGGCGACCTTGATGCCCCATGCGTCGGTCTGGGCATCGAGGATTTCCTGAATATCGCTGTTGAGCTTGTCGCGTTCAGCCAGCATCTCGTCTAGATCATGCTTGCCGAGGACCGAACGCAGCGTTGTTTGAGCGAGCTGGCTCGTCGCCGCCATGAAGTCCTCGACCTGGATCGTCGATCTTTCCGGATCGATGACCCTGAAATAAATGACAGCGCTGACGCGGACAGAGACATTGTCATGTGAGATAACATCCTGACCCGGCACGTCGAGGACCCGCGTGCGCAAGTCCACGCGGATCATTTGCTGGACATAGGGGATCAACAGGATCAAGCCGGGGCCCTTGACGCCGGTGAAGCGGCCGAGCGTGAACACGACGCCGCGCTCATATTCGCGCAGGATCTTGATCGCCGATGCGATCACGAGCAGCAAAACGAGGATGACCACAAGATAAAATGCGAGTTCTGCAAAGATGCCCATGACGCTTGCTCCTGCTTTCTGAAAGCCGCTAAGTCTCCTGCGCCCGGCGGACGACGTCTAAAGTCAGTCCGTTTCGACCGGTCACCCTGACGCTATCGCCGGCGATGAGCGGTTCGCTGGAGGTTGCCCTCCAGCGTTCGCCATGCGCGATGACATATCCCGAGGCGCCCTTCCAACTGTCGACTTTGCCCGAAATACCGATCATCTGCTCGGTGCCGGTGCCGACTTTGCGCCGATGCGAAACGATTGCGAGCCGGGCAATGACGAGGCTGAAAGCAAAACAGGCAATGGCGATGCCGGCCAGTACGGACGAGGAGACTTCGAGCTCGGGGAGATCCGTGTCGAACAGAAGAGCCGCACCGAGCACCAGTGCAATCCCGCCGCTGATACCGAGGGCACCAAAAGAGGGCGCATGCGCCTCGGCCACTGTCAAGCCGGCACCAAGGGCGAGCAATCCAACGCCGGCGTAGCTGACCGGCAGCAATGCCAGGGCATAAAGTCCAAGGAGCAGGCAGATGCTGCCGATTGTACCGGGCATCAGTGTCCCCGGGGCAAGAAATTCGAAGATCAGCCCGTATATGCCAACCACCATGAGGATGAGAGCAATGTTCGGATCGGTTATCACGGAAAGCAGACGCGTCCGCCAATCCGGTTCGAGTTCGTGAACAACAAGCCCTGCGGTTTCGAGCGGGATATCCCTTTGGCCGACCCGCACCATGCGCCCTTGAGCCTGCCTCAGGAGATCCTCGATGGTGGCTGCCGTAAAATCGATGACATGCTCTCGTGCAGCGGCGGATGATGAAAGGCTCGCAGCTTCGCGCACGGCGCGTTCTGCCCAGTCGGCATTGCGACCGCGCAGTTCGGCAAGTCCGCGAATATAGGCGACTGCGTCGTTGACGGCTTTCGCTTCACTGGCATTACGTGGTGACTGCGGCTGCCTGCCGGGCTCGCCCGGTTCATCCTTGCCCGGTTCCGTCTCGCCATCGAAAGGGCTTCCGCCAAGCGAAATCGGTGTGGCTGCGCCCAGATTGGTGCCCGGGGCCATGGCTGCAATGTGGCTGGCGTAGAGAATATATGTACCGGCACTGGCAGCACGTGCGCCGCTCGGTGCCACAAAACCTGCCACGGGCACTGGCGAGGCGATGATCGCGCGGATGATGTCGCGCATCGAAGTGTCAAGGCCACCGGGCGTGTCCATCTGCAGGACGACCAGGCTCGCACTGGTTTCATCGCCATGTTGGAGACCGCGTTTCACATAGTCAGCCATCGCCGGTCCGACAGCACCGTTCAATTTCAGCACGATGGCAACGCGCTCTGCCGCAGACACAGAAGCTGTGGGGGCGAACGGCGAAATCAGGATCAACGACAAGGCGAGTATTGGCGACATTCGCCGCCAAATCCCTAAGCTCCTTGGCCTCTTCCATAGGATATTCATATTCGAGAATATATGGCGGGGCAGCCAAATGGTAAGGCGAACCACTTTTCCCGCCAAGCACGAACCTAACGACCGGTCCTAGGCTCCGTTCGTCTTTGATCGCTTTAGGCTGAGAAGACCACCCGTCGAATACTCCGATCGGCTCAAGGAATTGTCTGGGTGAGGCCGACGCCGATTGCCGAAATCGAATCCCGGCCATGGACGCATGACGGGAGGCTGTGGCATTCGCCATCAAGGGACTGCACGAGACGCAGGATAACGCCGCTTCATCCAAGAAGCGACGTTGAAGCCATACGCCTCACGCACATTAGGGTCCCACATTTGGGCGTTCATGCAACCTTTCTAAAGCATTAAGTATGGCGTCAAACAACGCCCAACAATCAGGAGCGCGAATAATTGAGCGAGTTCGAGTGTACGCGTGGCAACAGTGCGTTGCAAACCTTATCGAGCAAGATTTGTTACCTGATCATTGCTGTCATTTTGGTGGCCTTGTGGGCAGGGACGGCTAAGAAGCACGAAGCCCATCGGGCAGCAGTCGCTGAGGTTAACGGTCAATCCTAGCCCGAACGATCCCGTCAGGCTGCGAGCGAACGTCGACAGGGATTTGCTTTCCCTTTGGCTGCGAATTGACGGTTGCATTGCCGCGTTGCCCGCTCCAGAGCTCGCTTCAAACGGAAACCGTTGGGCGGTAGGACCGTTCGGCTTTCTCAGAACGTTGAAAGCAGAAGTCCCGAGCGAACAGCGCGCAGGCCCTTGCAGCCGCTCTCAACGGGGTGTTTCCATGCAGCCCAATCCGGATCAGCTCGCGTTGTCTAGCATCGGCCAGTCTATCGATTGCGATCAGTTCCCTTCCGCAGATTGAATGCCGGCGCTTCTGACGCTATACACCGTCAGAGAGATTGGCACACTTGAACGGAGGTGAGGAGATGGATCTCGCCCAATATGCGGATAACGGGCTGTTTGCACCGCGCAAGATCGCGGACGCCTTCCGCACGACCAGAGAAGAGATCGCCCGCACGGCCGGTCTCGGCAAGGACGCAATCCAACGCAAGGACCGTATCCGCTCCGGCAAGACGCAGCGGCGTCTGCGCGAGATGATCGAAGTCGTCAACAAGGTCGAGCCGCGTTTCGGCTCGCCTCTGATGGCCTATGCCTGGTACCGCTCAGAGCCCCTGTCCGGCTTCTCGGGCCAGACAGCCATGCAGCTGGTGCGCGACGGCCGTTCGGATGAGGTGCTCGATTATATCGACGCGGTCGACGCCGGCATACATGCATAGTTCCAGCCAATGCGATATGAAGGCAAGCTCTTCCGGGCGGTGAACCCGATCTATGCTCGCCAGCCACTCTCGGGTCGGGGAGCCGAACTCTATGGTGGCCGGTTCAATCCAAAGCGGATGCCGGCACTCTACACGTCGCTATCAGTGATGACCGCGTTGCGCGAGGCCAATCAGGTCGGCAACCTGCAGCCTACAACGCTCGTCTCCTATGACGCTTTTTTCCGAGCGCGTCTTCGATAGTCGCGACGAAGATGCGCTCAAGGCCGAAGGGATGGACGCCGCCGCAATGTCAGATCCGACGTGGCGCGACCAGATGAAGGCCAGCGGCGAGGCTAGAACGCAGAGCTTCGCCAGGCGGCTCGCCGCCGCCGGCTATCATGGTCTGCTCGTCCGAAGCTTCGCCGCGGGCGCGACCGGCGAGGATCTGAACCTTGTCCTTTGGGAATGGACTGAGCGCGCGCCGGCGCGACTGATCTTGATCGACGACGAGAACCGCCTAGGTCGTCCGGAATAGCTCGTCCAACTCATGGGAAGCGAAGCTCACGCGGCCGCCACGTGCCTGCGCTGTCTAACATGTCGCTCTTCTTAGGTGGAACTTCGTTTCGGATTGAGCAGGTTGCGCTTCGGCATCTTTGGGCAATTGCTCGAAGTCGTGAAAAGCTTGATAAACAACGAAAACCCGCACGCAGTCTGTAGAAGGATCACCGCCAAACTGTCGAGTATTCGCACAGCCCGCACCGACCGTTTGCGCGCTATCCACGGCCTTCGGTCAAGGCCGTGGATGATTGTCATTCTGCAGCAGTAAGTGTGGCCAGCTATTTGGCAGCTATTGCCTGGTTGGTCTTGTCGACGTCGGCGCTCATCGCCGCATAGGTTTCGTCGAGCGAGAGTTCGCCGACGATCAACTGGCTCATTCTCTGGACGATCAACTGGTAGATCGCTGAGGATCCCTTCATGCGCTCCATGTCGCGCGCTGCCTGCGGCACGTTCTTGCGGCTCGCCAGGAAGACGGCCATCGCATCCTTAGCATTGTTGCTCGCGAGCTTGTACTGCGGGTTCTTGATGTCGGCGCCTGTCAGAATGACGTAATTCTCGGCGACCTCACGCTGAATTTTTTCCGAACCGAGAAACTCGATGAACGCGGCGACGGTCTGCGGATACTTGGTGCGCTTGAAGCCAACAATCGCGGTGCCGCCCGGCATGGCGTAGCAGCCGGCATCGCCGCACGGCGCGCTGATCGCGGTCCAATCGAAAGCATCGCCAATCTTCTGCTGGAACGGGTTCACCATCCAGTTGCCGGCAAGATAGGTCACGACGTTACCGTTGACGAATTCGTCGCCCATATTCTTGTACTGGGATCCGCCGGCCGCTCCCCACATTTCCTTCGGGAAGGAACCATCCTGTGTCCAGTTGTAAAGATCCGCAATGTAACGCTTGGCGGCATCGTCGGGAAACGAGAACTTGCCGTCCTTGACGTAGGTCGCTCCATACGAAAATGCGGCGCCGGAAAAGCGATGCCCCGATCGATCCATCGTGAAGGGAATTTGAGCACCTGTGGCCTTGGCAACACGCGCGGACGCTTCCACGATTTCCTTCAACGTGGCGCCGGACTTCGGAAGCGGTTCGCCTGCCTGTTCGAAAAGCGTCTTGTTTACAAACGGCAGATTGAATGTCTGCGACGCGACATATCCGTTGATCGACTGCGGATCATTGACGCCCGGGAAGCGAAGAATGTTGAGGCTGTCGCCATGCAGCTTGGCGAAGCCTTCGGGATCTTTCATGTAAGGACGCATGTCGAGGTAATATGGCGCGAGCTGCCAGTCGGAAATCTTGGCGACATCCGGGCCCTCGCCGACGGCAAGCTGCACAGGCAGCTGCTTGGAAACGGCGTCATAGCCGGACGACACAAAGTTGACCTTGACGTCGGGATGCGCGGCCTCGAATTCTTTGCTCAGTCCTTCCATTCGCTCGACGTAAGCCTGGTCGTCGTCGGTGAACAGGAACGTAATCGTCTTGGTTTCCGCCATGGCCATGCTGGACCACGCGAAGGAACCGGCCGTCAGAGCGAGCCCGAATGCTGCCGAAAGAGAGTGCTTCATTTCCATCCTCCCATGAAAACATTTTCATAAATCGCGATTGGGATCGTCGATAAACGAATTTCATATACTTGACATTCCTGTCGTCAAGCTATTTTCTCCGGCAATTATGCGGTTACTACAGCAAAACTCAAAAAGAAACCCGCATAAAATTGGAAATGAAAACATTTTCATTCGGTTGCGGAGGAGGCGATCTGTGAACGAAGGGCCGGGCATCGAGGCGCCTGCATACTCTGTTGGTGAAGGTCAGACCGTGACGGCTTGGGCGGTTTCTGACCTCATCGCCAGCTATTTTCCAGGTATCGCTGCGCCGGCGGAAGATCGCGTCGACTATCGTTTCGTCAATGGTTTCGTCGACGTCGGGGATCTGCCGTGCCGCAAGGCTTTCTGGTCAACAATGGTCGGGCGGGAACTCGTTGCCGATACCTCGTGGCCGACAAAGAGCCTCTACCTACCGGGCTCAAACCGCCGCGTCGAGTTCACCGGGTTCTGGCACGTGCCGACCCATCTGCGTCGATGGCTGAGGGGCACCTTCAGGACGGCATCGCCCCGCCTCCTGCATCTCAGGCTCAAGACCTGCGGCGGGGTTCGCATATGGGTCAATGGGCAGGAAGCGGTGCGTTTCGAACCGTTCAGGCGCAATCTGGAAAGTTCAACGGACATCGCTCTGTCGCTGGAAGCCGGCGACAACCAGATTCTCGTTCACTCCGAGGATCTTGCCGAACGCGACACGACCTGGTTCTTCGAACTTGAAGTACTGGACAAGGAGCCGCTATGCGTGCTGTTGCCTGTGGCGCTGGATCAGGACGAAATCCGCGAACTGGAAAACCTTGCGCGCGGCGTGCGCCCTGCACGCGACGTCTTCGTCGACCAGCCATTGGAACTGGTATTCGATACCGCACCCCAGCGCGACGTGCCGGTGGAGCTGAAGGTCATCGGCCACGGCCATGAGCGGCCTGTTCTCGCACATTCTCTCTTGACCCTGCGTGCCCATCAAAGCCGTCTGATAGCCGATAATGTGTGCCGCATTGCAGATGGCTATCACGGCGTGCATCTGACGATCGGCAGCGGGCCGGGATCGGTCACGCGCGTCATCGATGCCGCCTTTCTTGCAAACATTTCTCCATCGTCACTCAAGGCGAAACTGAAGGATCGCAAGCGGCAAGCGCTCGAATACAGCGCCCGCTTCGGAGCTGATCGCGTGGCGCGCATCATTGCAATGATGGAAACCGGCTACCAAGACCAGGCGAGCTTTGACCGCATCATGGAAGCAACGCTCGCCTCAATCGATGCGCGTGAAGATTGCTCGGATTTCATCATGGTGCCGCTTCTTTGGCTGCTTGGCGCCTATGCCGCTCAAATGCCGGCCGACACCGTCGATCGCATAAAGCGCTCCGTTCTGTCCTACCGCTATTGGGTCGACGAGCCGGGCAATGACGCAATGTGGTTTTGGAGCGAAAACCACGTGCTGTGCTTTCACACAAGCCAGCTGTTGGCAGGGCTGTTCTTGCCGGAGGAGACCTTTTCAGCTTCGGGCAGGACAGGAAGTGAGCAGGCAGAGCTTGCCGCCGCGCGTCTGGCGCGCTGGTTCGACAGCGTGGAAGCACACGGCCTTGCGGAATGGAATTCAGCGGCATACTACCCGGTCGACTTCATCGGGCTGCTGGCGCTGGAGCGCTGGGCTGAGGCGTCGATTGCCGACCGCGCACGTGCGCAGCTCGATCTCATTTTCCGGATGATCGCTCTGCACACGCTTTCGGGTGTTCCGGCTGGATCGCAGGGCCGCGCCTATGACAAGGAGCTGCGCGCCGGCCCTTTGACCGAGCTCGCCCCCTTTGCACAAGTCGCTTTCGGAACCGGTTGGCTCAACAGCGGGGTGGCCTCGTTGCCGTTGTTTTGCGCGAGCAGCTACGAACCGCCTGCCGATCTCGCCGATCTTGCAAACCTGGTTGCGGGCAGAAGCGTGGAGGCCCGCTATAGTCAGGGCCTGGAGAGCGCAAAGCTCGTCCTCTTCAAGAACGAAGCGGCACAGCTTTCGACCGTCATCGATCACAAGACCGGGCAGAAGGGACATCAGCAGCATGTCATCGATGTGCGCCTGGCTGGCCATCCCATGGCAAGGCTCTGGAT
>NZ_JABEPH010000136.1:0-14069 GCF_013004495.1 Rhizobium sp. SEMIA 4085 | reverse complement strand
CCCAGAGACACCGCTGCGACCGGCTGCTCGCTCGCCCGTCCGTCACGCAATGACCGCACCTCGTCCAGCGCGACGAAACGGTACCCGTCATGCGCAAGCCGCGTCAGCGCCGCATCGAGAAATTCCGGCGTGATTTCGAGGTGTGCATTCGGCTCGAAAGCATGCGGCTCGTGCGGCCTGACATGATGGAGGGTGAAGATCGCGCCGCGCCCGCGCGCGCTGCGCATGAGCCGGAGAGCAGCGATGAGATGCGCAGCTTCGAGCCCGCCGGTAATGGCGATCCGTTTCGCGCGACTTTTCCACAGCCTGTGCATTGCGCCTCCCTGAAGACGGGCGAACCTATCAATTATGGTGTTAAGCGTTGTTGAACGTTGCATTTTCGGGTGAAATCTTTACGTTCCGTTCACCAAGAGCAAAGAAAACTCAAAAAATCAGTGTCCGTTGCGTCAAAGTCGCGCCAAATTAGCGGCTTCTGTCGCAGAACGGGACATGTTTTGGCTTCGCCGCAGTCGGCACTTGTATTGAGGGGACTTCATGAAAAGGTTGTTGGCCGCATTTCTAGCTGTGACGCTTGCCGTTTCGGCACCGATCGCGGCCATGGCCGGCAGCGCCTCCCTCATCCTCGATGCCCGGACAGGCAAGGTTCTCGCGTCCGAGAACGGTGATGTGCTGAACCACCCGGCGTCGCTCACCAAGATGATGACGCTCTACCTCACCTTCGAGGCGCTGAACCGCGGCAAGATCACTTGGGACACGCCGATCGTCATGTCGAAATACGCATCCAGCCGCCCGCCGACAAAGCTCGGCGTGAAGGCGGGCGGAACGATCACCGTGCGCGAAGCCGTCTATGGGATGATCGTTAAATCCGCGAATGATGCCGCGGCCGCGGTGGGCGAAACGCTCGCAGGCTCCGAAAGCAACTTCGCCCGCGTAATGACGCAGAAGGCCCGTCAGCTCGGCATGAACCGTACCGTCTTTTATAACGCTTCCGGCCTGCCGGATAAGCGGCAGGTGACGACGGCCCGCGACATGTCCACCCTTGGCGTTGCGCTGCTCAAACACTATCCGAGGGAATACCGGCTCTTTTCGATGACGGCGTTCACCTTCCGCGGCAAAACCATCCGCGGACATAACAACCTGATGGTTCGCTACCAGGGTATGGACGGCATCAAAACGGGTTACACGAACGCCTCCGGTTTCAATCTCGTGAGCGCCGTGCGCGATGGCAACCGCCGCGTCGTCGGCGTCGTTCTCGGCGGCCGCACGGCCCGCAGCCGCGATGCCCAGATGGCCGCACTACTCGACAAGTATCTCGGCCGCGCTTCTAGCGGCGGCAGGCTGCTTGCAAGCGTCGGCGCCAAGCAGCCGGTCGAAGTCGCCTCAGCCGCCGATGCGGATGCACCGCTTGCAGCCGCCGCGCCACGAAGCGAAGCTGAAACCGGCACCGCACCTTTCGCGCTCGGTTACTCTGACACCGCAGCCGTTCCCTTGGAGCGTCCGGCAGCACTTGAGGAAATGGCCAATGCTGGCAAGCCGCAGCCGTCGATCCGCGGCTGGCAGATCCAGATTTCCGCCGCTCCAAGCGCCGACGCCGCCCGTGCGCTGCTTGCGCAGGCAAAGTCCGCAGGCGGCACGGCGCTGAAATCCGCAACGCCCTATACGGAAGCCTTCGGCGCCGGCGCCAACGCCATCTACCGCGCCAGCTTCGTCGGGTTCGAAAGCGAGCAGGCCGCCACCGCCGCTTGCGAAGCCCTCAAGAAGCGCTCCTACGATTGCGTGCTGCTCGCCAACCAAGGCTAAGCTCCCAAACATCCTTCGCTGGACAATCCGGACGAATCGGCCTTCTCCTGTTTTGGATACAAAAGGAGAACGCCGATGCTTGCCGATCTCGCGGAACAGTTCGAATCCTCTTCCCGCCGTTATGCTCAAGTGCATGGCATCGAAAGAGATCCGGATTGGTATCTCCTGAAGCTGCAGGAAGAAATGGGCGAACTCACGCAGGCCTGGAACCGCCTGAGCGGCAGAGGGCGCCCGAACGGCAAGGCGCCGGACGAGCTGAAGCAGGACCTCGCCGACGAAACGGCGGACATGCTCGGCCACATCCTGCTTTTCGCCCGCCAAAACGGCATCGACCTCGCACGAGCGATCGAGCGCAAGTGGCTGTTTAGGCCGTGAGCTGGGTGCGCTTCAGGAAAGTCGACTTGCCACGCAAGCTCCCGGCGATCGACCACCCGCCCTGTTCTTCGGTGTAAGACGCGCTCCCTTTCGTTCGTCCAGGGGAGCGGCTCGTTCATCAGCTCAAAATACCTGCCTTAGCGTCTGGCGGGCCTCAAAACGCGTTTCATGCGCCGAACATCCAGGCGAGGTGATATTCAGCAGGAACTTCTGCCGCCAAAGATTACTCCTGAACTGAGACTCTGGTCCGGTGGACGATCGCTAGACTTCCCTCCGGTAGAACTTGTTGTCCACGGCCATCAAGGGGAAGGAGCGGGGAAGGTCGCCGCGCTTGATCTCAGTGAAGCCGTTCTTCTCGTAAAAGCGATGCGCGGCCAGGAACCTGTCGGTCGTGCCAAGGAAGATCTCGAGAATGCCGTGCGCTTTGGCATGGGTAAAGAGCGTGTCGAGCAGCCTTGCGGCAACGCCGTATCGGGGCCCGCGCACGGGCGCGGCGACGAACATCTTGCGGAGCGCTGCCCGGTTGTTGCCGATATCCTTGAGGCCGATCGTGCCGACGATGACGCCGTCAAGCTCCGCGACCCAGAACTGGCCCTTGCCGGACTGGTAAAAATCCGGGATGACCTGCAGATCCGGTTGGTCGTCGGCTGTGATCGCGAAGCCGAATTCGTCGCGCTGGATCGGCAGGATGACCGAAAAGACGCCATCGATGTCAGGGGCGGCGAAGGGTCTAATCTCGATCTCGCTCATCGCCACCTCCGGATCGTCAGGTTGTCGTGCCGCCAACGGTCACCTGGTCCATGCGCAGATGCGGCTGTCCGACGCCGACCGGAACCCACTGCCCGGCCTTGCCGCAATTGCCGATGCCGGTGTCGAGCTTCATATCGTTGCCGATCATCGATACGCGCTTCATCGCATCCGGGCCGTTGCCGATCAGCATCGCGCCCTTGATTGGTGCGCCGATCTTGCCGTTTTCGATGAGGTAAGCCTCGGTGCAGCCGAAGACGAACTTGCCGGAGGTGATGTCCACCTGGCCGCCGCCGAAGGAGACGGCATAGATGCCCTTCCTCACCGAAGCGATGATCTCTTCCGGCATCTTGTCGCCGCCGAGCATGTAGGTGTTGGTCATGCGCGGCATCGGCACATGGGCATAGCCCTGGCGGCGGCCGTTGCCGGTCGGCTGCATGCCCATCAGCCGGGCGTTCTGGCGGTCCTGCATGTAGCCGACGAGCTTGCCGTTCTCGATGAGCACGTTGTAGCCGGAGGGCGTGCCCTCGTCGTCGATGGTGATCGAGCCGCGTCGGCTATCGATCGTGCCGTCATCGACCACGGTGACGCCCGGTGCAGCCACCATCTGGCCAAGCAGGCCGGCGAAGGCCGAGGTCCTTTTGCGATTGAAATCGCCTTCGAGGCCATGGCCGACCGCTTCGTGCAGCATAACGCCCGGCCAGCCGGAGCCGAGAACGACATCCATTGTGCCGGCCGGCGCTTCGATCGCTTCGAGATTGACGAGTGCCTGACGAAGCGCTTCGTCGGCGCCGTACTGCCAATTGCCCTCGGCAATAAAATCGCCGAAGCCGATGCGCCCGCCGCTGCCATAGGAGCCGCTTTCCTGCCGATCGTCCTTCCCGACGATGACGGAGATGTTGATGCGCGTCATCGGGCGGATATCGCGAACGCGATGACCATCGGCGCGCAGGATATCAACAACCTGCCAGCTTGCGGCGACTGAGGCCGTCACTTGGCGCACCTTGTCGTCCTTGCCGCGCAGGTATGCATCGATATCGGTCAGGACTTTAACCTTCTCTTCGAAGGTTGGCGAGCCGATCGGGTTCTCGTCGCCGTAGAATTTCTTGTTGGTGCGCTGGGGCGCTGCGGCGTAGCTGCCAGAATAGCCCTTCGTGACCGCTCCTACGGCCTCTGCCGCGCGCTTCAGTGCCGCAACCGAAAGATCGCCTGCATGTGCGTAGCCGACCGCTTCGCCGGCGACGGCGCGAAGGCCGAAACCCTGCTCGGTATTGAAGCTTCCGCCCTTGAGGCGGCCATTGTCGAACATCAGCGATTCCGCCTGCGCATGCTCGATGAAGAGCTCGCCGTCATCGGAGCCGGAAAGCGCCTCGGCAACGTGTTTGCGCATCGTCGTTTCGTCGGCGTCGAACAGCGTCAGCAGGTCGGTATTCATAGTCGTATTCTCCGCTTCGAAGCAGAAACGCTTCCAGGCCGATGTAGGTCCGCAGAGCTGTTCGAGCAAGCCCCTATCAGGGCAGGGCGTCGTAGCCTTCTGCAAAGCCCTTTAGGTCGACCGGAATACCGATGCCGTCTTCGGGCGTCTGGAAGACGATGAAAGTGGCGCTGGTGCCGCGGCGGAATGTCTTCAGCAGCTCGTCTTCGAGCACGACTTCGGCGTAGCAGCCGTCGGCAAAGCAGCGCACGAAATAGGCGCGGCCGATGTCCTTGCCGTCGACATTGAGGCCGAGGCCGTTCGGCAGCAGGACACCGAGCGGCGCCAGAACGCGGAGGATCTTCGACTTGCGGTCGGCGGTCTTCAGCACGACGACCGAGAGGCCGACCTCCGGCCGGTCTTCGGCAATCACGTTCTGCATCAGCGCGCATTGCTCGGCCGAAGCGCCAGCCGGCTTGTCGCAGACGACGGACCATGCGCCGTGGTTGGACTTCACGGTTCCGGGGGCCTGTGGCTGGCTTTGTCCGGGCGTTGCCTGCTGCGGGCGATCCGGTTGCGCTGGTGCCGGCTGTGCTGGTGCCGGTTGCTGGGCAGGCGGCTTCGGCGCAGGCTGCTGCTGGGCAAATACGGGGGTTGTCGCCGCGGCTGCGATGCTGGTGGTCAGAATAAGCGACCGCGCGAGGGAACGGAAACCCATGGAAACCTCTGGAATTCGAATCAGTGCCGCTATTGTTGAAGGCCGCCATCGGAAATGAAAAGCCCCGCCCCGTCAAAACCGGGGGACTACGGCAGAAATAGGACCTTTCGCCGATATTGTCGGGAGGGCGGATTGGTTGCAGCCGGTCTTTTTCATATGACCATGAAAATCTTCAGGAATGTTTTGCCCTGGCTGCGGAATTTGACTTTAGGCAAAAATGCCGCATAGACAATCGCTCTGGCCTGTTGCGGTAGATGGCAAACTGTGGTTTGAAGCGCTGAAGATGGCAAGGATTCTGCGTTCGATTTGTGGCAGATCAAGCGCTCGAGGGAGATACTAAGGTGATTAAGAAGGCTTATGCAGCACTGGCCGCGCTGGTCTGTCTGCTTTTTGCTTCCGGCAGTCTTGCCGATCAGCCGCTGCCGTGGCAGGCAACGCTGCAGCCGGCGGCAACGCCGATCATGCGGGAAATCCGCTGGTTCGAACAATATACGCTGTGGTTCATCGTTCCGATCACGCTTTTCGTTCTCGTGCTGCTGATCGTCGCCTGTTTCAAGTTCCGCGCCAGCGCCAATCCGGTGCCTTCGAAGACGAGCCACAACACGCTGATCGAAGTCATCTGGACGGTCGGGCCGGTTCTCGTTCTTCTCTTCCTTGCCGTTCCGTCGTTCAACCTTTTGACGGCGCAGCTCACCCTACCGGAAAACCCGGATGTCACGCTGAAAGCGACGGCCACCCAGTGGCAGTGGAATTACGAATACGCAGGCACCGGCGAGACGCCGCTCGCCTTCGATTCCTACCTGCTCAAGGATCCAGATCGCGCAGCTGCCGGCAAGTCCGACCTCGCCACCTATCCGCGTCTGCTCGCCGTCGACAACGAAGTGGTTCTGCCGGTCAACAAGACGGTCCGTGTTCTCGTGACGGCCGCTCCGACCGACGTTATTCACGCTTTCGCCATGCCGTCCTTCGGCATCAAGATCGACGCCGTTCCCGGCCGTTTGAATGAAACCTGGTTCAAGACGGAGCGCGAAGGCCTGTTCTACGGCCAGTGTTCCGAGCTCTGCGGCAAGGATCACGCGTTCATGCCGATCGCGATCCGCGTCGTGTCCGAAGACAAGTACAAGCAGTGGCTGACGGCTGCCGCTTCTGATCTTCCTGGAGCCTACAAGGCTCTCCTGGCTGCCACCGACGGTCCTGCAAAGACCGTCGACGTCGCCGAAAACATACAGTAATAGAAGGGGCTCGGGACAATGGCTGGACCTTCCGCTCACGATCATTCTCATGATCACTCGCATGACGCTCATGCGCATGACGATCATCACGACCACTCGCACAAGCCGAGCTTTGTCAACCGCTGGTTCTTTTCGACGAACCACAAGGACATCGGCACGCTCTACCTGATCTTCGCGATCATTGCCGGCATCGTCGGCGGCGCGCTCTCTGTTGCCATGCGCATGGAGCTTCAGGAGCCAGGCATCCAGATCTTCCACGGCCTGGCCTCGATGGTCTATGGTTACGAAGGCGACGCCGCCATCGACGGCGCCAAGCAGATGTTCAACATGTTCACGACTGCGCACGCGCTGATCATGATCTTCTTCATGGTCATGCCGGCGATGATCGGCGGTTTTGCCAACTGGATGGTGCCGATCATGATCGGTGCGCCGGACATGGCATTCCCGCGTCTGAACAACATTTCCTTCTGGCTAATCGTTCCCGCCTTCCTTTTGCTCGTGCTTTCGATGTTCGTCGAAGGCCCGGCGGGCGCTTACGGTGCCGGCGGCGGCTGGACACTCTACCCGCCGCTTGCCACCTCCGGTACGCCCGGTCCGGCGGTCGATCTTGCGATCTTTGCGCTGCATGTCGCGGGAGCCTCCTCGATCCTCGGTGCGATCAACTTCATCACCACGATCCTGAACATGCGCGCTCCGGGCATGACGCTGCACAAGATGCCGCTCTTCGCCTGGGCCGTTTTGATCACGGCTTTCCTGCTGCTGCTCTCGCTGCCGGTTCTGGCAGGCGGCATCACCATGCTGCTCACCGATCGCAACTTCGGCACGTCGTTCTTCGCGCCGGAAGGCGGCGGCGATCCGATTCTTTACCAGCACCTGTTCTGGTTCTTCGGTCACCCGGAAGTCTACATCCTGATCCTGCCAGGCTTCGGCATGGTCAGCCACATCATCTCGACCTTCTCGCGCAAGCCGGTCTTCGGCTACCTTGGCATGGCATATGCCATGGTCGCGATCGGTGCCGTCGGCTTCGTCGTCTGGGCCCACCACATGTATACGGTCGGCCTGTCGCTCGATGCGCAGCGCTACTTCGTCTTCGCGACGATGGTCATCGCCGTTCCGACGGGCGTGAAGATCTTTTCGTGGATTGCAACGATGTGGGGCGGCTCGATCACCTTCCGCACGCCGATGATCTGGGCGATCGGCTTCATCTTCCTGTTCACGGTGGGCGGCGTGACGGGTGTTCAGCTCGCTAACGCCGGTCTCGACCGCTCGCTGCATGACACCTATTACGTCGTGGCACATTTCCACTACGTTCTGTCGCTCGGTGCCGTTTTCGCCATCTTCGCCGGCTGGTACTACTGGTTCCCGAAGATGACCGGCTACATGTACAACGAGTTCGTCGGCAAGCTGCACTTCTGGGTCATGTTCATTGGGGTCAACCTGGTGTTCTTCCCGCAGCATTTCCTCGGCCTTGCTGGAATGCCGCGCCGTTACATCGACTATCCGGATGCATTTGCCGGCTGGAACTACGTTTCCTCGATCGGCTCCTACATCTCGGCCTTCGGCGTGCTGATCTTCCTCTTTGGCGTCTTCGAAGCCTTCGCCAGGAAGCGCGTCGCCGGCGACAATCCGTGGGGCGAAGGTGCCACGACGCTCGAATGGCAGCTGCCTTCGCCGCCGCCGTATCACCAGTGGGAACAGCTCCCGCGCATCAAGTAAGATGCTGATATTCCGGGCGCCGCATGCAAATGCGGCGCCCGGCCTTGAAGAATGCAGGACGGAAGAATGAGGGTCATAAACAATCACGAGGTACTTGTGAACGACGGCGAACATCTCCTGTCGGAAGCCAGTGCGCGCGATTATTTCGAGCTTCTGAAGCCGCGCGTCATGTCGCTCGTGGTCTTCACGGCTTTTGCCGGCCTCGTGCTGGCACCCGGCCACATCAATCCCGTGCTCGGCCTGATTTCGATCCTCTGCATTGCCATCGGCGCAGGCGCCTCGGGCGCGCTTAACATGTGGTACGATGCCGATATCGACGCCATCATGACCCGCACCGCGCGCCGCCCGATTCCGGCAGGTCGCATCACGCCGAAGGAAGCACTGGCCTTCGGCCTGATCCTCTCCTGTTTTTCGGTCGTCATCCTCGGCCTCGCGGTCAACTGGCTCTCGGCATCGATCCTCGCCTTCACGATTTTCTTCTACGTCGTCATCTACACCATGTGGCTGAAGCGTTCGACGCCGCAGAACATCGTCATAGGCGGTGCCGCCGGCGCCTTCCCGCCGATGATTGGCTGGGCGTGCGTGACGAATTCGGTGACGATCGAAAGCACCGTCCTGTTTCTCATCATCTTCCTCTGGACGCCGGCGCACTTCTGGGCGCTCGCGTTGTTCAAGATGCGCGATTATGAGGCCGTCGGCGTGCCGATGCTGCCGAACGTATCTGGCGAGCGCGCCACCAAGCACCAGATCGTCGCCTATGCCGTATTGACGGCCGTGTGCGGCGTCGTTCCGTCCTTCCTCGGCTTTGCGAGCGCGGGATATGGTCTTGTCGCGGCATCGCTCGGCGCGGTCTTCATATACTGTTCGATCGCCGTCTGGCGCATGCCGGATGGCGATCCCAAGATGATCCCGGCGAAGAAGCTTTTTGCTTTCTCGATCTTTTATCTCTTCGCCATCTTTTCTGCCCTGTTGATAGACCGGCTCGCTTCCATGCTGGTCTCGCATGCAGGAGGTTTGCTTTGATGGAAACGGTCAAGCTCACGGAAGCGCAGCGCAAGTCGCGCCGCAACCGGAACATCGCTCTCGGCCTCGCCCTTGCTGGCCTTTGCGTTCTCTTCTACGCCATCACCATCGTGAAGTTCACCGGGCACGGAGGATAAACCGATGAGCGATACCGTAAACGCACAGAACAAGCAGGGCCGCAACAACGGCGCCGTCGTCTTCATGTGCCTGAGCTTCGTCATCGGTATGACGGCGATGAGCTATGCCGCGGTTCCGCTCTACCGCATCTTCTGCCAGATGACGGGTTACAACGGCACCACGCAGCGTGTCGATCAGGCGTCGAGCGTCATCCTCGACCGCAAGATGCGCGTGACCTTCGACGCCAATGTGGCGTCGGGCCTGTACTGGGACTTCAAGCCGGTGCAGCGCGAGGTCAATCCGCGCATCGGCGAGACCATCCAGGTCAATTTCGTGGCGGAGAACAAGTCGAACGAGACGCAACGCGGCCAGGCAGTCTTCAACGTGACGCCGGGCGAGGCGGGGGGCTACTTCAACAAGATCCAGTGCTTCTGCTTTACCGAAACGGATCTGAAGCCGGGCCAGAAGCTTGAAATGCCCGTAGTGTTCTATATCGATCCGGATATTACCAAGGCCGTCGAGTCGAAAGACATCCACACGATTACGCTGTCATATACGTTCTACCCGAAAGAGGGACCGGAGCCGGTGGCTTCGAACGAGGGTAGAGCGCAGAAGGTTGAAAAGAAACTTTGATTGAGGATCGTTTCCGGCTATGCCGGAGGCGAAGCGAAGGAAGACATCCCGGGGATCTGACATGGCCGATGCGCATCAGAAAAATCACGACTACCACATCATCGACCCAAGCCCGTGGCCGATTTTGGCGTCGCTTGGCGCCTTCATCGTAACATTCGGCGGCGTCGGCTATATGCGCTACCTGAACGGCGGTTCGCTCCATCTTTTTGGCGTCGAATGGGCCCAGCCCTGGCTGTTTTACATCGGCCTCGTACTGATACTCTATGTCATGTACGGCTGGTGGGCCGATACGGTGAGGGAGGCTCATGAGGGTGCCCATACCCGCGTCGTCTCGCTGCATCTGCGCTACGGCATGATCATGTTCATCGCCTCGGAAGTGATGTTCTTCGTCGCCTGGTTCTGGGCCTATTTCGACGCCAGTCTCTTTGCGAATGAAGCAATCCAGGCGTCGCGCCTTGCATATACTGGTGGCCAGTGGCCGCCGAAGGGCATTGAGGTTCTCGATCCCTGGCACCTGCCGATCTACAACACCGTCATCCTGCTGCTGTCCGGCACGACGGTCACCTGGGCGCATCATGCGCTGCTGCACAATGATCGCAGAGGTCTCATTCAGGGCCTGACGCTCACCGTCCTGCTCGGCGTCCTGTTTTCCGGCGTCCAGGCTTACGAGTACATGCACGCGCCCTTCGCGTTCAAGAACTCGATCTACGGCGCCACCTTCTTCATGGCGACCGGTTTCCACGGTTTCCACGTGCAGATCGGAACGATCTTCCTGCTGGTCTGCCTGCTGCGCGCGCTGCGTGGCGACTTCACGCCGAAGCAGCACTTCGGTTTCGAAGCCGCCGCCTGGTACTGGCATTTCGTCGACGTCGTCTGGCTCTTCCTGTTCTTCTGCATCTACGTCTGGGGCGGCTGGGGCGCTCCTGTCGCGGCAGGCTGATGGACCGAAAGAAAATTAGCAAGGCGGGAGCCATCGGCGCCCGCCTTTTTTCATCGCTACCTTGAAGCAGCGATCCGCTCGAAGGCCGATGGCTCCGCAATTCCGAGATCGAGTTGGTGCCGGATCGCCTCGGCGCATTCATATGGCGTCAGTACCGAGGTATCGAGCTCGAGATCGTAGATACCCGGCCTGTGCACCTCCTCCTGCCAGCGCCGCACGGGGTCCGGAACAGGGATCTCGCCATTGCCTCTTTCGTAAAGATTCTCGCGCCCGGGCTCCTCGATGTTGCGGCGCTTCATGATGGCGTCGAGCGGGCAGCGCACACCGACGAAGAGAACCGGGAAACCTTCAAGCCGCCGGGCGCAATCGGTGAGAATCCCGAGCGGCTGCGAAAAGGCGTCGTGATGACCGAGGTCGGCAACGACGTTCAGCCCGAGCCCGGCATGGATGGCGATGGACTCGTAGAGTGCCGCGTAGAAGAACGGCACCAGTTCCTCAAGATCGGGGCGCTCGCCGCCGGGGCGAAGGCCGATGCCCGGCAGGTAGCGCGCCGGCGTCGCGGCATTGTAGATGTCGACGCCGAGGTTCATCCAAGGTCCTTCGAACTGCTGCTGAACGGCTCTCGCGATCGTCGTCTTGCCGCTTCGCGGCGCCCCGTTCAGGATCACGATCTGGCCCGCAGGGTTCTCGTTACTCATCAGCTTCTTCTTCTGTTTGGCGCGAATCGCTGAGGCGAAATCGCGCAGCTATTTCCTTTCGTCCTGCAGATACTTTATGGGAGAGTTAAGGCGCGGCTGAAAATGATCTCCGGCCGAAAGGAAGACGATGAGCCAAGACAGTGCAAATTTTCCCCCTGTGGATCCCGTAAGGACCGGGATGCGGGGCTGCTGCCCGCGCTGCGGACAGGGAAAATTGTTCGATGGCGTGCTCGCGGTGAGGCCACGCTGTGCAGCCTGCGGCCTCGATTATTCCTTCGCCGATTCCGGCGATGGCCCCGCCGTCTTCGTCATTCTCATCGTCGGCTTCATCATCATCGGCTCCGTGCTCTGGCTGGAGGTGAACTATTCGCCGCCGATCTGGCTGCACATTCTGCTGTTCGCTCCGTTGACGATCGCTCTTTCGCTGGTGGCGCTGCGTTGGTGCAAGGGCATCCTGATCGCCGTGCAATACCGCCACAATGCCCGTGAAGGACGCATTTCCAGTGACTGATACCCAGGCCGTGGCTGCGCGTCGCAGGCTGCCGGTCTTCACCGGCATTGCCGTGCTGATTGCTCTCGCCATCCTCGTCTCGCTCGGCACCTGGCAGGTGGAGCGCCTGCATTGGAAGGAAGGGCTGATCGCCAGTATTGCGCAGCGCCGCGCCTCGTCGCCGGTACCGCTCGCCGATATCGAGCGGATGCTCGCCTCGGGCGGCGACATCGAGTACCGGCCCGTCACGACAACCGGCCGTTATGTGAACAACAAGGAGCGGCACTTCTTCGCCACCTGGCGCGGCCAGACAGGCTATTACATCTACACCCCGCTTGAGCTTGCCGGCGGACGCTACCTCTTCGTCAATCGCGGCTTCGTTCCTTTTGAGAACAAGGAGCCGGAAATGCGCATGCAGGGCCAACTGACCGGCGAGCAGATGGTCACCGGCCTGACGCGCAAAAAGTTGCCTGGAAAACCTTCCCGGCTTGTACCGGACAACGATGTCGCTAAGAACATCTTCTACTGGAAAGACCTCGACGTGATGGCAGCAAGCACTGGTCTCAACAAGGCGAGCGTCTTGCCCTTCTTCGTCGATGCCGATTCGACGCCCAATCCGAAAGGCCTGCCGATCGGCGGCGTCACCGACGTCGACCTGCCGAACAACCACTTGCAATATGCCTTTACTTGGTATGGCCTGGCGGCGGTGCTGGTCGTGATCGTTGCGATCTCGTGGTTCCGCGGGCGCGGCAAGCCGGCCTCGCAATAGTATCGCTTCAATTCCTTCTTATATTGGGCTAGACAGCCCCTATCCCAGATTACCGGACATGACATGAACATAGCGGCGAAACCTCCATTGACGATCAGGCTTTGCGGACCGCGCGGCTTCTGCGCCGGCGTCGACCGCGCCATCCAGATCGTCGTGCTGGCGCTGAAGTCCTATGGCGCGCCCGTCTACGTCCGCCACGAGATCGTACATAACCGCTACGTCGTCGAGGGACTGGAGGCCAAGGGCGCGGTCTTCGTTGAAGAACTCGATGAAATACCGGCAGAGCACCGAGCCCAGCCCGTCGTTTTTTCTGCGCACGGCGTCCCGAAGTCCGTTCCCGAAGATGCGAACGCCCGCAATCTTTTCTATCTCGATGCCACCTGTCCGCTGGTTTCCAAGGTTCACAAGCAGGCGATGCGGCACAATCGCCTCGGCCGCCATGTCGTGCTGATCGGCCATGCCGGTCATCCGGAAGTCATCGGCACGATGGGTCAGCTTCCCGAGGGCTCGGTCTCGCTGATCGAGACGGTCGAAGACGCCGATGCCTATCAGCCTGCCGATCCCGACAATCTGGGCTACGTGACCCAGACGACGCTTTCGGTCGACGACACGGCCGGCGTGATTGCGCGTCTCGAGCAGCGTTTCCCGAAGCTGACGGCACCCGCCGCCGACTCGATCTGCTATGCCACGACCAACCGCCAGGAAGTGGTCAAGCAGGCCGCATCCGGCTGCGACCTCTTCATCATCGTCGGTGCGCCGAATTCCTCCAACTCCAAGCGCCTTGTCGAAGTCGCGCTGAGGGCAGGGGCAAAGAAGTCGATCCTCGTGCAGCGCGCCGCTGAACTGGACTGGAACGAGATAGGTCCGATTTCGACGCTTGGCCTTTCCGCCGGTGCCTCCGCGCCGGAAGTGATCGTCAACGAGATCATCGAGGCCTTCCGGGCGCGTTTCGACGCCAGGGTGGAGCTTGCCGAGACCGTGCAGGAAAACGAGCATTTCCTGGTCAACCGGGAACTGCGCAACATCGAGCTGACGACGGCTGACATGGCTTTTGTGAACGGGGATTAGAGGCTTGGATCGTGCCGCTTACCCTCCTCTGCCGTGCCGGGCATCTCCCCCACAAAGGGGGAGATCGGCAGTAGCACCGTCTCCGGCAATCGCGACGAAGACGATAGAGTGCAAGGCAAGACGCATGCTTTTGATCTCCCCCTTGTGGGGGAGATGTCACGAAGTGACAAAGGGGGGTATCCCCATGCGCTTCACCACTGCCCCTTTGCGTATTTAATGTGAGAGCCCTCCTTGGCAGTCTATACCGATATTTCAGAAGACGATTTGAAGTGGTTTTTGACGGAGTATGATGCAGGCACTTTGCTTTCCTACAAGTGGATTGGCGGCGG
>NZ_JABEPH010000135.1:0-14352 GCF_013004495.1 Rhizobium sp. SEMIA 4085 | reverse complement strand
AAGGAGGACATTGAAAAAACGTCGTCGATCTTTATGTTAGCCATCGAATTAATCTCCTTGGGTTCAGGCCGATAACGCCTGCATAGTTTGGATCTATCTTATATAAGGCATTCCATTGTGCGTTGCAACATAATTGTGCGTCGCACAACGAATTAACCTTTCCACCCGAAACCCGACCCCTACGCTGGACCCATTTCCGGCGCGTCGTTATTAATAGACTGTTAATTTTTGAAGAGGCCGAAAGGGACAAGGTTCCGACATGCCCGCAGTCCAATACCCGTTCATCGACATTGCCGTGCATCAACGGGTGCGGGAACGCTTTTCGCGTGGCGAAGCCATGGTGCTTTTCTCGGCCGATCTTTCCCGCCTGCTCTGGGCCAATGGCGCCGGCGCGGAACTTTTCAGCCAGACCGCCGTCTATGATCTTCTCGATCAAGGTGTGAATCGCACCGACATCACCTTCCGCCAGATCGAGACGACCGCTCGCCAACTCGCCGCAATTGGCGACACCAGAAGCTTGATGATTCGGATCGCCAAGGGCTTCCAGCGGGCTCCGGCCCAAGCAACGGCCGAAATGATCGGGCTCTCGTCCGGCGAGCGCGGCATTCTGTTCTCGGTTCCCGTTTCTTCACAACCGCTTCCTGCCGCAGAAACGGCCGCGAGAATGCTACAGGGGCTCGACGATCCCGATACGCATATGGCCGTGATCGGCGCAGAAGGCGACGTCATCGCGTCCTCGCCCGGCTTTGCGTCGCTTGGCATCACCCAGCAGACCGCCAAGACGCTGACGAACCTTGCAGGCGCCCATCCCGACCGGCTTGTCAAGCGGCCGGTCGCAACCGGCAAGGGTTATCTGCCTGCTGCCGTCGGCAAGCTCAGCGACGAACCGGCGCTCAATCTACTCTTTGCCGTCGAAACCGTGCTTGGCAATCTCGACTCGATCGACGCGGCAGCGCCGGAAGAGCCGTTGTCCACAGCCGCCGTTAACCATATCGACGAGCCGAAGGGCGCGAAATTCCACGACGCGCTCAATGCAGTTGCGCATATCGAGGACCTCGAAGAGGCGCTGGAGACTGTCGACGGCGAGGAAACCAAACCGGCAGCGGAAGCCGCAGATGAGCCGCTCATCGATCACCAAGAAACAGAAGAGCTTATCCTGTCTGAACCCGAGATGCCGCTGACCGACCGCGCTGAGGCGGGCGGGGACGATACGGTAGACTCGGAGACCGGGACAGAGCCTGCCGATGCCGAGGTGCGGCGCGAGATCGAACCTGTCGGAAGCAATCCGGGGCACGAAACCGAAGATGGCGGCAAAGACAAGGTTGCCGCCCCGCCAACAGCAAACGGCTTTGCGTTCAAGCCAAACAGCCGCGCGACGCGCTTTGTGTGGAAGATCGACGCCGACGGCCACTTCAGCGAAGTGTCGGGTGAATTCGCCGACGCCGTTGGTCCACACGCAGCCAATATCATCGGCGTTGCCTTTTCCGACATTGCGGCACTCTTTAACCTCGATCCCGAAGGCAAGATCGCCGAAGCACTCGAGCGCCGTGACACATGGTCAGGCAAGACGATCCATTGGCCGATCGAGGGGACGAGCCTGATCGTTCCCGTCGATCTCGCCGCGCTGCCGACCTATACGCGCAACCGGGAGTTCGACGGCTTCCGCGGCTTCGGCGTTGTCCGGCTTTCCGATGCCACCGAGGATCCGCTGGCGCTCGGTCTGGCGCTCGGCGCCGATGCCTTCGGCCGCGACACGGCCAGCCTCGAACAGCCGTCGGAAGGGGCTGCTCCGGAGGCATCCAACGGGCATCCCCAGCCCGAAGTGCCGGCAGCCGCACCGGAGCCCGAGGCAGCCTCCGAAACCGTGCCTCGCGAAGAGCCGCCAGTCCTGCGCGTGGTGGAAACGCCGAGCCGCCGGCTGACGGACAAGATCGTTCAACTCCATGGTGCAGGCCCGACGCTGAGCGCGGCCGAGCAGGCAAACTTCCGCGAGATCGCCAAACGCCTGGAGGCTTTCGGCGTTCGCGACGATGAGCCGGCTCCCGCCGAGGCCGATGCTGCAGAGAGCCCGGCTTCCACAGAGCCGGCAGAAGCTGCATTTGAAGGCGAGCCGAACGAGGCAATCTTCGAGAGCGCGAGCGGGGCCGCCGAAGAACCGGCCGATGCAGCGGAGCGAGCGGAAGAGCATGTCGAAACGCCCGAGCCGAATGAAGACGACGCCACCGAAGGCCTGCACGAAACCTTCAGCCCGATCGAAGTACTGCACAGTGCCATCCCGCCGCGGGTGAAGATGACGGACGGGCTATCGGCCAATACCGTCGACCAGTTGCCGGTTGCCGTGCTCGTCCATGCCGGCGATGCGCTGATCCACGCCAATCCCGAATTCATGCGAATGACCGGCTATGCTTCGCTTGAGGATCTCAGCGATGTGGGCGGGATCGACGCGCTGCTTCAACGCCGCGACTTGGATGAAAAAGCGGGACGCCCGGGTGCAATGGTGCTCGTGACGGCCGACGACTCGCTCGTACCGGTCACCGCCCGCCTGCAATCGATCCGCTGGGAAGAATCCAGCGCGCTCATGCTGGCGCTAATGCCTGTCGAGGGAAGCGACGTCGCGCCGGCCCAGAACGAAGAACCCCGTCCGGACCTCCGTTCCGACCGCATGGTCGAAAAGGTCGCCAAGCTGCAGGTCGAGGTGGAAGAACTTCGCTCCATCCTGGAAACGGCGACGGACGGCGTGGTCGTCATCGGCGCAGAAGGCGACATTCGATCGATGAACCGCTCGGCAAGCGCGCTTTTCAACTATGATGAGGAAGAGACCCGCGGCAAACCCTTCGTGATACTCTTTGCGCATGAAAGCCAGAAGGCGGTGCTCGACTATCTGAACGGCCTTTCCGGCCATGGCGTCGCAAGCGTTCTGAACGACGGGCGTGAGGTGATCGGCCGCGAGTCATCCGGCGGCTTTGTTCCGCTGTTCATGACCATGGGCCGGCTCACCTCCTCGAGCGGCTATTGCGCCGTCATCCGCGACATCACCCAGTGGAAGCGCACCGAGGACGAGCTTCGCAATGCCAAGGGCGCCGCCGAAACGGCGAATGCCCACAAAACGGATTTCCTGGCGCGCATCAGCCATGAAATCCGCACGCCGCTCAACGCCATCATCGGCTTCTCGGACATGATGGCGAGCGAGCGCTTCGGACCGATCGGCCATCCGCGCTACATCGAATATGCGAACGACATCGGCCGGTCGGGCCGCCATGTTCTCGATATTGTCAACGATCTGCTCGATATCTCGAAGATCGAAGCGGGCGAGATGGATCTCGATTTCGCATCCGTCGGCCTCAACGAAGCGATTTCGGAGGCCGTGGCTCTGGTCCAGCCGCAGGCAAACGGACAACGTGTCATAATTCGCACGGCGCTGTCGCAGTCGGTGCCGAATGTCGTTGCCGATCTCCGCTCCGTCAAGCAGATCGCCCTCAACATCCTTTCCAACGCCATCCGCTTCACGCCGTCAGGCGGTCAGATCGTGGTTTCAACGTCATATGAAGCGAATGGCAGCGTCGTGCTGCGTGTGCGCGATACAGGCATCGGCATGACGCGCAGCGAACTCGACCAAGCGATGAAGCCGTTCCGGCAGGTTTCCGCCCAGTCGCGCCACCGCGGCGACGGTACGGGTCTCGGCTTGCCGTTGACCAAGGCGATGGTGGATGCAAACCGGGCGATCTTCTCGATCAATTCGGCGCCGAACGAGGGCACGCTGGTTGAGGTCACCTTCCCGTCGCAGCGCGTGCTGGCAGGCTGAATCAAAAAAGGCAGCCACGAATGGCTGCCTGGAATTCGGTGCTGTTCAACAAGAGCTTCGTCGATCAACATCATGTTTCGGGAGCCCGCAGGCAAGCTGCTTCGTTCATGCGCAGCCCCGAATTCTTTTTACCCTTGACCAACCTTTCTTAACGAAAGGTTTCCAGGCGACGGAAACGATCAAACGATAGCTGATAGTTTGCGGTGCATTGGATTGAGATCAGACTTGCAATTCCTCGAGTCCGACGAAAAGGTCGAGCGCCTCGGGATTGGCGAGCGCCTCCTTGTTTTTCACCGGCCGCCCGTGCACGACCTCGCGCACCGCAAGCTCGACGATCTTGCCGGATTTGGTGCGCGGAATATCGCGGACCGCAATGATCTTCGCCGGCACATGGCGCGGCGAGGCCCCGGTGCGGATGCGGGTCTTGATGGCCTTGACGAGGTCGTCCGTCAATGCGACGCCCGGCGCGAGGCGAACGAAGAGAACCACCCGGACGTCGTCTTCCCAATCCTGGCCGATGCAAAGTGCTTCGGCCACCTCTTCCATCTGCTCGACCTGATTGTAGATCTCGGCGGTGCCGATGCGCACACCGCCGGGGTTGAGCGTCGCGTCGGAGCGGCCATGAATGACAAGGCCGCCATGCTCCGTCCATTCGGCGAAATCGCCATGGCACCAGATATTCTCGAAGCGCTCGAAATAGGCCGCTTTGTATTTCGCGCCATCCGGATCGTTCCAGAAGCCGACCGGCATCGACGGGAAGGCCCTGGTGCAGACCAGTTCGCCCTTCTGCTGGCGCACAGGCCTGCCTTCATCGTCCCATACGTCGACGGCAAGGCCGAGGCCCGCCCCCTGGATTTCGCCGCGCCAGACCGGCTGCAGCGGATTGCCCAGCACGAAGCATGAGACGATATCCGTGCCGCCCGAGATGGAGGCTAGCTGGATGTCTTCCTTGATGCCTTCATAGACGAAGGTGAAGCCTTCGGGCGAAAGCGGCGATCCCGTAGATGTCATGAGACGCAGGCTCGAAAGATCATGCGTGGTGCGCGGCGTCAGCCCTCCCTTGCGCACCGCGTCGATATATTTCGCGGAAGTGCCGAAGACCGCGAAGTCTTCAGCCTGCGCATAGTCGAAGAGCACATTGCCGTCCGGCGCGAACGGCGAGCCGTCGAACAGGCAAAGCGTGACGCCCACCGCAAGGCCGCTTACAAGCCAGTTCCACATCATCCAGCCGCATGTGGTGAAATAGAAGAGCTTCTCGCCACGCTTGAGGCCGCAATGCAGCACATGCTCCTTCAGATGCTGCAAAAGCGTGCCGCCAGCGGAATGAACGATGCATTTCGGCACACCGGTGGTGCCGGAGGAGAAGAGAATATAAAGCGGATGCGCGAAGGGAAGCCGCACGAACTCGACGACTTTTGGCTGGTAAGGTTTGATAAATTCTTCCAGCGTCTTCGCCTTCGGGGTCTCGCTCGCAACCGCTGCGGCATCGCCGGCATAGTGGACAATCACAACCGGAGCACCGAGGCTCCTTGAGACCGAAGCAACCTTCGCCTTCACATCCTGCAGCTTGCCGCCATACCAATAGGCGTCGCAGGCAATGAAAAGCTTGGGGCCGATCTGGCCGAAGCGGTCGAGCACGCCCTGTTCGCCGAAATCCGGTGAACAGGACGACCAAATGGCACCGATCGAGGCGGCGGCCAGCATGCAGGCGACCGTCTCCGGCATGTTGGGCATCATCGCGGCGATGCGATCCCCCTCACCGATGCCGAGCGCGCGGTAGGCTTGCTGCAGCTGGGATACGAGCGCACGCAGGCGCTCCCACGACCAGCGATACTCGACCTTGTCCTCGCCGCGGAAGACGATCGCGTCAGCCGGCCCTTCGCTCGAAAGCAGGTTCTCGGCGAAGTTCAGCTTCGCATCAGGAAAGAAACGAGCCTTGAGCATGAGATCGCCGTCGGCGAGCGCTCGTGCGCCCTGCTCCCCCTTCACACCGCAAAACGCCCAAACCGAGGTCCAGAACTTTTCGGGCTCGTCGGTCGACCAGGCATGAAGGTCCAGATAGGTCTCAAACTCTAGACCAAACTCGGCGTTGCAGCGCTGCATGAAGGCATGCATCGGGCTTGCCTCAATCGACTCTTTCGAAGGCACCCAAAGCGGCACGGTGTCACTCATTTAATCTCCTCCCCAATTATCCGCTATATACCATGCTGCACCGCATTATAAAGTGTGCTTCGCTTTCGGACGCAGGCTCTCCGAGATTTGCATATGTCTCCTGTTTCATATATCCGGCGAAATCGATAGCTAACGGATAAGCAGCTGAAAATACTGGCGGAGCTTATGGGTACGTCAAGACAACCAAAATGGCGGCGCAAGATGATACCCGTTTCCCGCTGGCTGCCGGGTTTCGCGCGAATTGCAACCAGCCTGATCCTTTTCGCCGCCATCATTTTCGTGGCGCTTCGTGTTGCCGCCCCTTACCTTGTTTCGAGCGGACTGGTGCGCTCCGGCATCGAGGACGTATTGTCGAAATGGACCGGCTATCAGGCCGAGATCAAGGGCACGCCGGTTCTCGAATTCTGGCCGACACCGCGCATTACGCTGAACCAGATCACCATCCGACAGCCCGAAAGCAGCGGCAACAAGCTGCTCGGCACGATCGAGAGCCTTTCGGCCGATTTCAGCCTCATCGACGCCATCCGAGGCAGCGCCCGCTTTCATGAATTCCACCTGCTGCGCCCCAATCTTTCCCTCACGCGCGACCAACAGGGGCTGATCGACTGGACCTATGCCGGGCAGCTTGCCAAGGCGATCACCAGCGCGCGCCAGGAAGGCGGAGCCGAAGTCCTCGATCAAAGGCTTGATGCGACGATCGGTGCGATCACCGTCGAAGACGGCACGCTCAATGTCGCCGACCTTGCAACCGGCAAGACCTATCACTTCGAAGGCGTGACCGCCGATATCACCTGGCCGCGGCTTTCAAGCCCGATGACGGCGGTGCTGATCGCGAGAACGAGCGGGCAAGACTTGAAGCTCGACTTCTCGTCCAACAGCCCTTTACTGATCTTCGGCGGCAAGGTTGCTCAGATCAAAACCGCACTCACCTCCAAGCTCGTGACGGCAGAGTTCACCGGTATCGGCGGTATCTCAGATCTTGCCGGACTATCCGGTAACATGTCGGTCAATATTCCCGACCTGCCGGCGCTTTTGGCCTGGTCTGGCATATCCATTCCGGACGTTGAGACGCTGAGATCGTTTTCGATCCAGAGCGACATATTTTCCGCCGCCAACGGCCTGCGCTTCAACGAAGTCGCGCTTGGGCTCAACGATGCGAATGCAACCGGCGTCATGGACATCTCCATTGGCACAAACGCGCGGGCAAGACTTGGCGGCACGCTGGCCTTCGACCGTATGAACCTGAAGCCCTTCTTCGACGCCTTTACTCTGCGCCTGGCCGCCGGCGAAGCGGGCGCGCCGGACGATGGCGGTCCGCTGCAGAAGCTTGATGTCGACCTCAGGCTTTCCGCCAAGGAAATGCAGCTTCCGCCCTTCCAGCTCTTTGATGTCGCCGCAAGCATTATCGTTTCCAGCAACGAAGCCAAATTCGACGTCGGCGACAGCCAGTTCGAAGGCGGAGAGATGACGGCGCATCTGGAGGCAATGCGAGGGAACTTCGACGGCGGCGGCAAGCTGCAGGTCTCGATCCGCGGTGCCGATTTTGCTGGGCTGATCGAACGGCTGCAGTTGAAGGGCCCATTACCGCTTGCCAATGGATCGCTCGACATTTCGCTGAAAACCAACAAGCCGCTCTGGACGGCAGGTGCTGCCGACGTGAGCGGACAGCTTGCATTCCGCGGCAATGCAGGCTCGATCGCCGGCCTTGACGTCGAAGCCATCCGAAGCCAGGCCGCCCTGCAGAAATTTTTCCCGCTGAGCGCCGTTTCGGGCCGCGCGTTCGAATTCAATCGGATTGATGTGGCTGCCAGTCTCGCGGATGGCTCGGCCGAACTTCGCGGCGTCAGCGTTCAAGGTACAGACGAGACGCTGACCCTTTCAGGCATCATCCCCTACGAATCCAACGGACTGGCCCTTTCCGGATCGCTGCAGGCGACCGATGACACCAAGAAGGCGGTGTTGCCACTTCTGCCGTTCTTCGTCGGCGGCTCTTGGCCGAACCCGGTGATTTCGCCGGTTCCGCTGATCAATCAGCAGCCACCCGGCGTCCAGTGATTTTCAAGGCGCGTTGGCTGCCGCACGCTCATCGCGTTCGCGCTGTATCTCGCGGCGCTTGGAGACGATCGAGGCGCAGATCACCCCAACCGTGACAATACCGATCAAAATCGTGCAGACCGCATTGATTTCCGGGGTCACGCCGAGGCGCACCTGGCTATAGATTCGCATCGGCAGGGTCGTGGCGCCCGGGCCTGACGTGAAGCTCGCAATCACGAGGTCGTCGAGCGACAGGGTGAATGCCAGGATCCAGCCCGAAAAGACGGCAGGCGCAATGATCGGCAGCGTCACCTCGAAGAACGTCCTGACGGGTGGAGCGCCGAGGTCCTGCGCCGCTTCTTCGATTGAATGATCGAAGCTCACCAGGCGCGACTGCACGACAACGGCGACAAAGCACATCGTCAGCGTCGTATGCGCCAGCGTGATCGTCCAGAAGCCGCGGTCAAACCCGATTGCCACAAACAAAAGCAGCAACGAAAGGCCGGTGATCACCTCGGGCATGACGAGCGGGGCATAGACCATCCCGGAGAAGAGCATGCGTCCGCGAAACCGCGTGTAGCGCACGAGCGTGAGCGCGGCGAGCGTGCCGAGGATGGTAGCCAACGGGGCGGAGAGCACGCCCACGCGCACCGTCACCCAGGCAGCGTCGAGCAAAGCCTGATTGTACAGCAGCTGTGCGTACCATTTCGTCGAGAAGCCACCCCAGACGGTGACGAGCTTCGATTCGTTGAACGAGAAGATCACGAGCAGGACGATCGGCAGATAGAGGAAGGCGAAGCCGAGCGTAACCGAGACGATATTGAAGCGGGTCCATTGCAGCATGGCTTACCTTCCCTGCTCGTCGGCTTTGGCTTGCGCGTTCTGGAAGAAGACGATCGGGATCACCAGGATCAACAGCAGGATCGTCGCGACCGCGGAGGAGACCGGCCAATCGCGGTTCGAATTGAACTCGCTCCAGAGCGTCTTGCCGATCATCAGCGTCTGCGATCCGCCGAGCAGATCGGGGATGACGAATTCGCCGACGGCCGGGATGAAAACCAGCATGCAGCCGGCGATAACGCCCGGGAGCGAAAGAGGGAACGTCACACGCCAAAAGGCCGTGATCGGCGTGCAGCCGAGATCCTGCGCGGCCTCGATCAGCGTCCCGTCCATCTTTTCCAGCGATGAATAGAGCGGCAGAACCATGAACGGCAGGTAGGAGTAGACGATGCCGATATAGACCGCGATGTTGGTGTTTAGGATGATCAGCGGACTGTCGATGATCCCGGTGGCCAGCAGCACCTGATTGAGCAAGCCTTCCGGCTTCAGGATCGCGATCCAGGCGTAGACACGGATCAGGAAGCTCGTCCAGAACGGCAGGATGACGAGCATAAGCAGTGTCGGACGGATGCTGCGAGGGGCCTGCGCCATGCCATAGGCGATCGGATAAGCGATGAGTAGCGTCAGGAATGTCGAGATCGCGGCGATAACGACGCTCGAGACATAAGCGTTGAAATACAGCGGATCGTCGATGAGGTAACTGTAATTTTCGAAAGAGAAGGTCGATACCTTGTCCCAGAAGCCGGTCCAGCCATCGCCGAGCGAAAAGACGGGCGTATAGGGCGGCATCGCGATCGCGGTTGCCGACATCGAGATGCGGAAGACGATGAAGAACGGCGCGAGGAAGAAGATGAGCAACCAAGCATAGGGAACGATGATCACGAGGCGGCTGTAGATCGCGGAACCGAGCTTGCCCATGGTCAATCCCTCAGCAGCACGCCGGCATCTTCGGCGAAGGAGATCCACACTTCCTGATCGTATGTGAAAGGATCATCGACCGCACGCTGCGCATTGAGCGAGGAAGCCTTCACGACCTTTCCGCTCTTCAGCTTGACATGGAAAACCGTCATATCGCCGAGATAGCCGATATCCCAAAGCTCGCCGGAGGCCGCATTGACCGAAGAGTGCGGCGGCGGATGACGAAGCACCTTCAGTTTTTCAGGGCGGATCGCAAAGCCGGCATTGCTGCCCTTCGCGGGCTTGTCGGATGTCGCGACCTTGATGGTGAGGCCGCTGTCGACCGCAATCTCGACCCTACCGGCCCCGGCGGAAGCGACCTGGCCGTCGAAGATGTTCACATCGCCGATGAAATCCGCAACGAAACGTGAGTTCGGGGCCTCGTAGATTTCCGCCGGCGTCGCCACCTGGATGACCTTGCCGTGGCTCATGACTGCGATGCGATCCGCCATCGTCATCGCCTCTTCCTGGTCGTGGGTCACGACGACGAAGGTGAGGCCGAGATTCTGCTGCAGGTCCATGAGCTCGAACTGCGTTTCCTCGCGCAGCTTCTTGTCGAGTGCACCAAGCGGTTCGTCGAGCAAAAGGACTTTGGGGCGCTTGGCAAGCGAGCGGGCGAGCGCCACGCGCTGACGCTGACCGCCCGAAAGCTGGTTCGGCTTGCGGGAGGCAAACTGCTCCAGCTTCACCATCTTCAGCATCTGCATAACGCGCTCGATAATCTCGTCCTTCGGCATGCCGTCCTGGCGAAGGCCGAAAGCGATGTTCTTCTCGACCGTCATGTGGGGGAAGAGCGCATAAGACTGGAACATCATGTTGACCGGCCGCCTGTGGGGCGGAGTACCTGCCAGGTTCGTGCCGTCGAGGATCACTTCGCCGGAGGTCGGCTGCTCGAAGCCCGCAAGCATGCGCAACAATGTCGACTTGCCGCAGCCCGATGCGCCGAGCAATGCAAAGAATTCGCGATGATAGATATTCAGCGACAGGTCATTTACGGCGGTAAAGTCGCCGAACTTCTTCGTCACGTTCTTGAAGGAGATAAACGGCTTGGAAGCCGGATCGGCCCAAGGCGCGAAGGTGCGGCGAATATTGCCAAGTGACTTCATGTTGTTCCCCGAGACATGATTTGAGAACAGGCCCTCCCCACGGCCGGCAGTCGCCAAGAAAAGGCCCGGGCGTTTCCGTCCGGGCCTGAATTTTCTTATTGGCCAGTGACAATTTTCGTCCAGAGCCGGGTCGCGGTGCGCTGCGTTTTCGGATCCCAGGGCGAAACCGTGAAGAGCTTCTTCATCACGTCCTCGGTCGGATAGATCGCCGGATCTTCGAGAACCTCCTTGCTGATGAACTGCTGCGAAGCCTTGTTGCCGTTAGCGTAGAAAACAACGTCGCTCGCCTTGGCGATGACTTCCGGCTTCATGATGTAGTTCAGGAACTCGTGCGCTTCGGCAACATGCGGCGCATCGGTCGGGATTGCCATCATGTCGAACCACATCTGGGCACCCTGAGTCGGGATCGAGTAGTTGACCTCGACATTGCCTTTGGCTTCGGCAGCGCGGTCGCGGGCCTGCAGCATGTCGCCGGAATAACCGAAGGCGATGCAGATGTCGCCGTTGGCGAGCGCGTTGATGTATTCGGACGAATGGAACTTGCGGACGAAGGGGCGGATCGAGGTCATCAGATCCTCGGCCTTCTTGAAGTCATCCGCGCTGGTCGTGTTCGGATCAACGCCGAGATACTGGAAGGCAGCCGAGAGCACGTCCTTCGGCGCATCGAGCAGATAGATGCCGCAATCCTTGAACTTCTCGGCAACCTTCGGATCGAAGATCACTTCGAGACCCGGCTTGGCGTCCGGACCGAGAATTTCGGCCACCTTCTTGACGTTATAGCCGATGCCGTTGGTGCCCCACATGTAGTCGATGGCGTACTCGTTGCCGGGATCGTACTGCGCCGTGCGCTGCTGGATCACGTCCCACATGTTGGAGATATTCGGCAGCTTCGACTTGTCGAGCTTCTGGAAAACGCCCGCCTGGATCTGGCGCTGCAGGAAGTCCGCGGTCGGAACGACGACGTCGTAGCCGGTCCCGCCTGCAAGAAGCTTGGTTTCAAGCGTCTCATTGGAATCGAAGGTGTCGTAGACGACCTTGATGCCGGTTTCCTTGGTGAAATCCTCGAGGATGGAACTGTCGATATAATCCGACCAGTTATAGACGTTGACGACACGCTCCTGCGCAAAGCCCGGCGTTGCAGCGAAAACGGCAACGACGGCCGTGGCCGCAAGTCTTGCGATTCTTGACCTCATATTATCTCCTGTCCGTTCTTATTATAAGCGTTTGCAGGCATCACTCCGGACACCGTTTCCCTCTGGATTTTCAGGTAGACTAGAAAGGATTTTGTGAGGCGACAAGCGCAAAATCCTGCACTCTCAATGATTTCACCCGTCACTGGAAATCGAAGGCACTGAGCCCTGCTACCATCTCATCTAACCCAAGCGGGCGAGTGACAGGCGGTTCGGCGCGCGCAAGACAACCCTTCCTTTCGCAGAGGCGACAGGCAGGCCCGATTGCCACCGGATGCAGGTTCGCAGAAAGGGCCTGGCCATAGGCAGTGCTGTCTTTGAGCGCGATATCGCAGCCGAGCAGAAGTGCTGTACGCCGGACCCGTTCGCCAAATGGCGCATGCGGCCCTTCAAGCGTCCGCGCGATGGTAAGATACGCGGAGCCATCCGGCATCGCGGCAGCTTCGGCCAGAACTTGGCCCGGCTGGAGAAAGGCGGCGTGGATGTTAAGCTTCGGACAGCCGCCGCCGAAGCGGGCGTGGGGAAAACCTGCCGCTCCTCCCCGCCGCAGCCGATGGCCTGCGGCATCGGCCTCCATGACAAAGAACGCAACGCCGGCATTCGCTGGCCGCTGCAGCATCGTCAGCCGTGTCGCGGCCTGGCCGAACGAACAGCCGAAGCGCGCGCAAAGAATATCGATGTCATAACGCGATGCTTTTGCTGCGGAAAGGAACGCATCGTAAGGCATCATCAGCGCAAGTGCTGCGTAGCGCGCAAGCTCGAAGCGGACAATGCGCCTCGCTTCCTGCGTCGAGAGGCTGAGCGTTTCCAGTTCTCGCGCAATGGCGTCGCCAAGCGCGAGCGTTGAGACCTCGACGGCGATTTCCTGGAGCTGATCGGAAGCCGCAAGGCGCTCCGAAATAAAAAGCCGCATGGAATGCCGGTCGAAGCGGCGACGCAGATCGGGCATCACGTGCACCGGCAGGATGCGGACGCTGATGCCACGCTCTTTCTGCAACCAGTCCTTCAGAACCTGCGTGCGCTCACCCGCTGGCAGAGTGACGAAGAAAGCCTCCGCAGCCTCTTCAAGCGCGCCGAAATAGGCAGAACGGCGCTCCAGCACGTCGCGCACCTCATCTGCCGGCAGCCGTGCGCCAGCGGCCGGCGCCTGCCCCTCTCCCGCCATCAGGACCGCAAAGTCGGAAAGCCGCATGGCCTGCTCGCGATAGGCGCGATAGAGTTTCACGACACCGCTTGCCGCATTGGGCGCGGCTTCTGCGACTTCGATGAGTTCCTGGTCTCCTGGCAGTTCGCCCGAAAGCAAGGGATCGGCAAAAACCTCGCGCAATTGCGCAAGATTGTTTCCAGGCTCACTCTGCAGCTCCTCAAGGTCGACCTTGTAGACCGACGCCAGCTTCAAGAGGAGTTGCACCGTCAATGGCCTCTGATTGCGCTCGATCAGATTGAGGTAGGATGGCGAAATTCCCAATGCCTCGGCCATCGCCGTCTGCGTGACCGCCAGGCCGTTGCGAATCCGGCGAACTTTCGGACCAGCAAATATCTTCCGCTCGACCATTTGACACCTCCCGCATCGTACGAATGTTTACAAACATTCACAAATTTACAAAGTGTTGTTGTAAATGCTCTCGCAACCTAACCTCAATTCCCTCCTACAAATCAAGCTTTTCCTGGCATCGCGCGTGTTTTTGTAAAATATGTCACATAGCTGTTGAGGCAATAATTATCGCGAAGGAGGAAATCGTGACAGAATTTGACAAGCTTATCCGCAATGCTCCGGCAGGCCGTTTTGAGGGTATCGAGCGGCCCTATTCGCTCCAGGACGTGAAGAGATTGCGGGGCTCCGTCGAACTTCGTTATTCGCTTGCCGAGATGGGGGCGAACCGGCTGTGGCAACTGCTGCATCACGATGATTTCGTCAATGCGCTCGGAGCGCTATCTGGCAATCAGGCCATGCAGATGGTCCGTGCCGGACTGAAGGCAATCTACCTGTCCGGCTGGCAGGTCGCGGCCGATGCGAACACAGCTTCGGCGATGTATCCCGACCAGTCGCTTTATCCCGCCAATGCCGGGCCAGAACTCGCCAAGCGGATCAACCGCACGCTTCAGCGCGCCGACCAGAACGAAAAATCGGCGTATCGGGGACTATACGGCGAAACATGGTATGAGCAGAGCGCTGCAGATGCACATGCCGGCTTCGGAGGACCGCTACATTCATTCGAGATCTTGAAGGCCCTAATCGGAACTAGTGATG
>NZ_JABEPH010000134.1:0-14648 GCF_013004495.1 Rhizobium sp. SEMIA 4085 | reverse complement strand
CTCCGTCGACAGCTCCGACTTCGCCTTTCGGGCAGCGGCACGGATGGGGGTGCGGCAGGCATTGTCAGAGGCAGCGGCTGTGCTGATGCAGCCGGTGGTGCGGGTCGAAATCCACATACCATCCATCTTTTCTGGCAGCATGGTGGCGATCGTCTCGGCACTCAAGGGCCAGGTGCTTGGCTTCGATCGCGATGAGAGCGCCAAAGGATGGGATGTCTTCCGGGCACTCGTTCCCGGTGCGGCGCTCGACGAACTGGCCCGGACGTTACGCTCCGCCACGCAAGGAATCGGATACTTCTCCAAAGCCTTCGATCACTTCGAGGAGATCTACGGCAAAGAGGCCGACGCAATCATCAGCGCACACGGTTCGGGATCGCACCCGAATTGAAACGCCACGCGGTAAATCTTGCCGGCTGCGCGTCAGCCGGACTTCAAACCGCGCCGTATCCGCCTCCCGTCGGCGTTGTGACGATAACCGCTCGCCGGCCGCAAGCCTCGCCTGATCGCACCGTCGTGCCTATCTTGACGGCACCGATGCGTTCAAAGGGGATAGGCACGCCCGCCTTGCGGCCGAGCAAATCGCGCATGCCCTGCACGGCTGGATCGCGATGGCTTAGGAATTTTCCAAGAGCAGCCGATGGCGGCCGAGGAGGCGTCCGGGCCGTGAAGGTGCTGCCGTAAATGCGATATTCATGGAGGCGGCATTTTTGATAGTGTCACTTGGGATTACACAAGCGGCACGTTGAAGGCTTCGCGACCCGGCAGTGCGGTCATTTGTCCGCATTCTCTTGACTTTGTCCGCACTTTCCTGTTTACCGCCGCTCATTCTGTAACGAGCTTCAAGACTCGAGCCGCCGACCGGGACCCGATAAGGTATAAAACGATCCCGGAGGTCCACACCCGACAGCGCGATGCGCCCTCGGGTGCTTTTTGGCTTTGCGTCTTGTTTTCGTCAATGAAAAGCACGACGTTTCCGGGCATGCCCATCCTGCCCGAAACGTATCAAGGAAGAGCCGATGTTTGAAAACCTCCAGGACCGTCTTGGATCCATTCTGAATGGACTGACAGGCCGTGGCGCGCTTTCGGAAGCCGATGTTTCGGCAGCGCTGCGCGAGGTTCGCCGTGCATTGCTGGAAGCCGACGTTGCACTCGATGTCGTACGCTCCTTCACCGACCGCGTGCGCGAAAAGGCCGTCGGCGCAGAGATATTGAAGGCGATCAAGCCGGGCCAGATGGTCGTAAAGATCGTTCATGACGAGCTGATCGAGATGCTGGGCGGCGAAGGCGCCGGCGTCGATCTTCACGCTGCCGCCCCCGTCGTGATCATGATGGTCGGCCTGCAGGGCTCCGGCAAGACGACGACGACGGCGAAGATCGCCCTCCGCCTGACGACGCGCGAGAAGAAGAGGGTGCTGATGGCATCGCTCGACACACGCCGTCCGGCAGCACAGGAGCAGCTTCGCCAGCTCGGCGCCCAGACCAATGTCGACACGCTTCCGGTCATCGCCGGCCAGTCACCGACGGATATCGCCGCGCGCGCCGTGCAGGCAGCCAAGCTCGGCGGCCATGACGTCGTCATCCTCGATACCGCCGGCCGTACGCATATCGATGAGCCCTTGATGGTCGAAATGGCCGACATCAAGAAGAAGTCGAACCCGCATGAAATCCTGCTGGTCGCGGACTCACTGACCGGCCAGGACGCCGTCAATCTGGCCCGCAATTTCGACGAGCGCGTCGGCATCACCGGCCTCGTGCTCACCCGTATGGACGGCGACGGCCGCGGCGGCGCGGCTCTTTCTATGCGCGCCGTCACCGGCAAGCCGATCAAGCTGATCGGCGTCGGCGAAAAGATGAGCGAGCTGGAAGAATTTCATCCCCGCCGCATCGCAGACCGTATTCTTGGCATGGGCGACATCATCTCGCTCGTCGAGCGCGCGGCGGAAAATATCGACGCCGAAAAGGCGGCCGCCATGGCCGCCAAGATGGCCAAGGGAAAATTCGACCTCAACGACCTCGCCGACCAGCTGCGCCAGATGCAGAAGATGGGCGGCATGGGCGGCATCATGAGCATGATGCCCGGCATGGCCGGTATGAAGGACAAGATGGCATCCGCCGGCCTGAATGACAGCCTCTTCGGCCGCCAGCTCGCGATCATCTCTTCGATGACGAAGGCTGAGCGCGCCAACCCGGACATCCTCAAGCATTCCCGCAAGAAGCGGATCGCCGCCGGCTCCGGCACCGACGCTGCCGACATCAACAAGTTGCTCAAGATGCACCGCCAGATGGCGGACATGATGAAGATGATGGGCGGCAAGGGCAAAGGCGGCATGATGAAGCAGCTGATGGGAGGTCTTGCCGGCAAGATGGGCCTTGGCGGCATGGGCGGGATGGGCTCCATGCCTGATCTTTCGAATATCGACCCCAAGCAGCTGGAAGCACTTCAAAAGCAGGCCGAAGCGGCGGGTCTTGGGAAGCCGGGCGGGGGCATGCCCGGTTTAGGTGGCGGCTTGCCGGGTCTTGGCGGGACAAAGCTGCCGGGTCTCGGCGGTGGTTTCCCGGGTCTGCCCGGATTGCCGAAGAAGAAGTGAAAGGATCGCCTGCCCCATGATTGATCCAGACGTCAAAGCCCAGCTCTCGAGCTACCGCCAGTCGATCGACAATATCGACGCTGCGCTCGTCCACATTCTGGCCGAACGCTTTCGCTGCACCAAAGAGGTCGGCGTTTTGAAAGCCAAGTACAAGTTGCCGCCTGCCGACCCGGCGCGCGAAGAATACCAGATCGCCCGACTTCGGCAGCTTGCCGAAGATGCGCATCTGGATCCGGATTTCGCCGAGAAGTTCTTGAACTTCGTCATCACGGAAGTCATCCGGCATCATGAGCAGATCGCTGCGGATCACGCTGAACAAGGCGCCGCAGCAAAATGAACCGATACCGCCTCACGAAGCGGTCAAGAAAAGCCTAAGGAGTAAATGACATGGCACTGAAAATTCGTCTCGCCCGCGGTGGTTCCAAGAAGCGCCCGTATTATCACGTTGTTGTTGCCGACGCCCGTTCGCCGCGCGATGGCCGCTTCCTCGAAAAGCTCGGTTCCTGGAATCCGATGCTGGCCAAGGACGACGCAAAGCGCGTTGAACTGAACGCCGAGCGCGTCAAGCACTGGCTCGACAACGGCGCGCAGCCGACCGACCGCGTTCTGCGCTTCCTCGACGAAGCCGGCGTTGCAAAGCGCGAGGCCAAGAACAACCCGGAAAAGGCAAAGCCGGGCAAGAAGGCCCAGGAACGCACTGCCGAGAGGGCTCAGAAAGCTGCCGACGCAGCTGAAGCCGCCGCTTCCGCAGAATAATCCCGGGATCATATCCCGATCGGACGGGCGGCATGGCGACATGCCGCCCGTTTTCATTTTCATTCCGGCAGACTTCGTTTATGAGAAGCCAGATTTCCGGCTTCACATGAAGGGCCCCATGACAAAGCTTGAAAACCCCGTACTGATGGCAACGATCGGCGGTGCGCAGGGCATCCGCGGCGAAGTGCGCGCCAAGGCTTATACGGCCGATCCGACGGCACTCGGCGACTATGGCCATTTGCACAGCATGGACGGGCGGACATTCGAGATCCTCGAAATCCGCGAGATGAAGAATGTCGTCGTCGTTCGATTCCGTGGCATCAACGACCGCAATGCGGCCGAGGCGCTCAACGGGCTGGAGCTCTACATCGAACGCGGCAACCTGCCGGACGACGAACTGGAGGAAGACGAATTTTTCTATGCCGATCTCGAAGGGCTGGAGGCAGTGGACGACAAGGGCGTCAGCTACGGCACCATTACCGGCGTTTTCGACTTCGGCGCGGGCGACCTGCTGGAGCTTAAGGGGCCGGGCAAGCGCCCCGTGCTCATCCCCTTCTCCGAAGCGTCGGTTCTCGAAATTGATCTCGAAGACGGCACAATCCTGATCGATCCGCTGGCAGCAGGTCTCGTCGATGATCCGCAGGAAATCTCCAAGCTTGCCTCCGGCAAGCCGAAGAAAAAGAAGTGAGATTGCCATGGGTTTCCGGGCGACCGTCCTTACTCTCTACCCGGAAATGTTTCCGGGGCATCTGAGCTATTCGCTCGCCGGCAAGGCAATGGAGCGAGGGCAATGGTCGCTGGATAGCGTGCAGATCCGGGATTTTGCGACCGATAAACACCGCACCGTCGACGACACGCCGGCAGGCGGTGGCGCCGGCATGGTGCTGAAGCCTGACGTGTTGGCGCGTGCGATCGACAGCACGTGCGAAAATGATGCTCGTCCGCGGCTTTTGATGAGCCCGCGCGGCAAGCCGCTGACGCAGGAACGGGTGCGCGAGCTTGCGACGGGCCAGGGCGTGATCATCGTCTGCGGCCGTTTTGAAGGCGTTGATCAGCGGGTGATCGATGCGCGGAAGCTTGAAGAAATTTCGATCGGCGATTACGTGCTTTCGGGCGGCGAGCCCGCTGCCTTGGTCGTTCTCGACACGATCGTGCGCATCCTGCCAGGCGTCATGGGCAATGATCTTTCCGGCCTGCATGAGAGTTTCGAAGGCGGGTTGCTGGAGCATCCGCACTACACCCGGCCGCAGGAATGGGAAGGTCGCGAAATTCCGGCGATCCTGACGTCCGGCAATCACGGCGCCATCGAAAAATGGCGACACGAGCAGGCGGTTGCCTTGACAAAGGAAAGGCGACCGGACCTTCTGAAGGACTGAAAGCCGGAAAATCCGTGCCTCCGTCTTACAAAAATGCCGTCCAAGGGATGACAAGGCCCAGGCTTTCGTGTAGTAGCGCACGCGGAAATGGGGCTAGCCCCGTCTGCCAGCAAACAAAGAATGGCGAATCCGCTCCCGCCCCAGAAGGGCAAAATCCCGAGGCAATCCCAAAGGATCACGTGTCGAGCGCTCTGGCTGTTTCAGAAGAACCAAAGGTTAAGACGATGAACATCATTCAGCAGCTCGAGGCCGAACAGGCCGCCAAGATCGAAGCCAAGCGCACGCTTCCGGAATTCTCCCCGGGCGACACGCTCCGCGTCAACGTCAAGGTTACGGAAGGCAACCGTACCCGTGTTCAGGCCTATGAAGGCGTCTGCATCGCCCGCTCCGGCGGCGGCCTGCAGGAAAACTTTACGGTCCGCAAGATTTCCTACGGCGAAGGCGTCGAGCGCGTATTCCCGATCTATTCTCCGATGATCGAAAGTGTCGAAGTCGTTCGCCGCGGTAAGGTCCGCCGTGCGAAGCTCTACTACCTGCGCGACCGTCGCGGCAAGTCCGCGCGTATTGTTGAGAACACCGGCACCCGCGCCCGCAAGCTCAACGACGCCGAGCGCGCTGCTGTTGCCGAGGAAAAGGCACGGATCGAAGCCGAAAAGGTTGCAGCAGCTCAGGCTCTCGCAGCCGAAAAGGCAGCAGCCGAAGCCGCAGAAGCAAAGGCAGCAGCTGATGCTGCAGCAGCCGCTGCAGAGCCCACAGCAGAATAAGCTCTCGGAACGCAAAATTCTTTGCATGAAAAGGCGGTCTTCGGGCCGCCTTTTCTGTTTTGGCTCCGCGGCATCGGGGCCGATGCTCTTGCCATCGGCTTCGCAACTATGACAATTTCCCCTAGCCACATTTCATTGGAGATTTCTGATGCCGTTCCGCCGCACCATTCTTGCAGGCCTCGCCGCTCTCGTTCTTTCGCCATTGGCGGCCCTTGGTGCCGATCTGCCGGATCTTGGCGGCAAGACGGTGGTCGTCGTTACCGAGAATGCCTATCCGCCGCTGCAGTTCGTCGACCCCAAGTCCGGCAATCAGATCGGCTGGGAATATGACGCGATGAACGAGATCGCCAAGCGGCTGAACTTCAGGGTCGAATATCAGAACACGAGCTGGGACGCGATGATCCAGGCTGTCTCCGACGATCAGTACAACATCGGCATGACCGGCATCACCATTAAGGACGACCGCAAGCAGAAAGTGGATTTCTCCGATCCTTACATGCGCTCGCAGCAATTCATGCTGGTCCGGGGCGATGAGAGTCGCTTCACGGACGCGAAGACCTTCGGTGAGTTCAAGGACGGCCTCGTAGGCGCGCAACCGGGCACCTCGCCTTTCTACACGGCCGTGTATGAAATCCTTGACGGCAACGAGCAGAATCCGCGGATCAAGCTCTTCGAAACCTTCGGCGCGACGGTCCAGGCGCTCAAGGCCGGAGATGTCGATGTGGTGCTGACGGACAGCGTTGCCGCGAAGGGGTATGTCGATGCCTCGAACGGCAAGCTCAAGGTGATCGGCGGCCCGCTCGGCACTGAGGATTTCGGCTTCATCTTCCCGAAGGGCTCCGATCTCGTTGCCCCCGTCAACGCCGCGATCGCCGCATTGAAAGCCGATGGCACGCTCGACGCACTGAACAAGAAGTGGTTCCTCGACTACAAGATGGGCGAATGATGCAGGTCAGCCGCTGATGGCCCTGCAGCCTTCTCCTGCCGGAAATCTCAAGGGCGACTATCCGTGGTGGCTGGTCGCCCTTGCGACGATCGGCGTCATCCTTGCGATCGTCATCGTCACCAACGGCATCTACGCGCAGGTCTTCCGCACCGTCGTCAACGGCGTATGGGTCACCGTCTTCGTGACGTTGGTCGCCTTTGCGCTGGCGACATTGCTTGGCCTCGGCATCGCTCTTCTGGGGCTTTCCGATAGCGTCGCGCTGCGCCAAGCATCCCGCTTCTATATCGAGATCATCCGCGGCATCCCAATGCTCGTGCTGCTCTTTTACGTGGCCTTTGTCGGCGCTCCGGGCATTGTCGCCGCCTATAATTTCCTGATCACGCCATTTGTGAAAGCCGGATTGGCGGAACCGATTTTCGTGCGTGACCTATCACTGATGTGGCGTGCGATCATCGCCCTGATGATCGGGTATTCCTCTTTTATTGCCGAGATTTTCCGCGCCGGCATCCAATCTGTCGACCATGGACAGGTCGAAGCGGCAAAGGCGCTGGGCCTGTCGCGCTACCACCGCTTCCGGCTGGTTGTCTTTCCGCAGGCGATCCTTGTCATCTTTCCGCCGCTGTCGAACGACTTCGTCTCGATGGTGAAGGACAGCTCCCTCGTTTCGGTGCTCGGCGTTTCCGACGTCACGCAGATGGGCAAGGTCTACGCCTCCGGCTCCTTCCGCTTCTTCGAGACCTATTCGATCGTCACCTATATCTATCTGATCCTGACGATCGGTTTGTCGCTCGCACTGCGGCAGATCGAGCAGCGGATGCGCAAAGCTCACAGCCGGTAGCGCTGACATGATTGCCGTTTGCGAGAAAAATCGCTATATGCAGGCCCATGGAAAGCAAATTCAGGTGCATTGGCGCGCATATTTTTGTGCTGCAGGATCATTATCGCCTGCCGGCACGCTTCTTTGCGACCGTTTCCGGTGCGCTCAACAGCCGACTTCGTTGATCGAATGATGGCCGGCGGGCCTTGCCGCCTATTCCTTTTCCCATTGCATCCAAAAACGGACTGAAATGCCATGAGCGCACCGCGTACCCTTTACGACAAGATCTGGGACGACCACCTGGTCGACGAACAGGCAGACGGCACCTGTCTTCTCTACATCGACCGCCATCTGGTCCACGAAGTGACCTCTCCGCAGGCGTTCGAAGGCCTGCGGATGACCGGCCGCAAGGTTCGTGCTCCCGAAAAGACGCTTGCCGTCGTCGATCATAACGTTCCGACCTCGCCTGATCGCCATCTCGGCATCAAGAACGAGGAGAGCCGCATCCAGGTCGAGCAGCTTGCCAAGAACGCTGCCGAGTTCAAAGTCGAATATTACTCCGAGAACGACAAGCGACAGGGCATCGTGCACATCATCGGGCCGGAACAGGGCTTCACCCTTCCGGGCATGACGATCGTCTGCGGCGACAGCCATACGTCGACGCACGGCGCCTTCGGCTCGCTCGCCCACGGCATCGGCACGTCCGAGGTCGAGCACGTCCTGGCAACACAGACGTTGATCCAGAAAAAGGCGAAGAACATGCTGGTGCAGGTCGACGGAAAGCTTCCGGCCGGCGTCACCGCCAAGGACATCGTTCTCGCGATAATCGGCGAAATCGGCACGGCCGGCGGTACCGGCTACGTCATCGAATATGCCGGCGAAGCGATCCGTGCGCTGTCGATGGAAGGCCGCATGACGATCTGCAACATGTCGATCGAAGGCGGCGCCCGCGCCGGCCTGATAGCGCCCGACGATACGACCTTCGAATACATAAAGGGCAAGCCGCGCGCGCCGAAGGGCGAGGCCCTGGAACAGGCGATTGCCTATTGGAGGACGCTGAAGTCCGACGAAGGCGCACATTTCGACCGCATCGTGAAGCTCAACGCCGCCGAACTGCCGCCCATCGTCTCCTGGGGCTCTTCGCCGGAGGACGTCGTCTCGGTTCAGGGCGTCGTTCCGAACCCGGACGAGATCCAGGACGAAACCAAGCGAGCCTCCAAGTGGCGCGCACTTGACTACATGGGCTTGAGGCCAGGCACGCCGATCACCGAGATCAACATCGATCGCGTCTTCATCGGCTCCTGCACCAACGGCCGTATCGAAGATCTTCGAGCGGTTGCCAAGGTCGTCGAAGGCAGGACCGTTGCTTCGACCGTCGCCGCGATGATCGTTCCCGGCTCCGGCCTCGTGAAGGAACAGGCCGAAGCCGAAGGCCTCGACAAGATCTTCAAGGCAGCCGGTTTCGACTGGCGTGAGCCGGGCTGCTCCATGTGTCTCGCCATGAACGACGACCGCCTGAAGCCGGGCGAGCGCTGCGCCTCGACGTCCAACCGCAACTTTGAAGGCCGTCAGGGCTTCAAGGGCCGCACGCACCTCGTTTCGCCGGCCATGGCTGCCGCTGCTGCAATCGCTGGCCATTTCGTCGATATCCGCGAGTGGAACTGACGGATATTGCCTCCCTCTCGATCCGAGAGGGAGGCATGCCATCTTAAGAAGACAAGATGCGCATTCGGTGAGACAATAGTCTCCTGCCCTTTTCAGGTGAGCGGCATGAATGCGTCAAAAAAGTCTTCGCCGAAGTCCCTTCGCCTTTTTCTTCTGCGCCACGCAAAATCCGCTTGGCCGGACGATGTCGCAGACCACGACCGCCCGCTTGCGAAGCGCGGGCGAAAGGCCGCGCCCTTGATCGGCGCCTACATGACGCGCGAAAAGCTCTTCCCCGAGCTCGCCCTGGTGTCGACGGCGCGGCGCGCCCAGGAAACATGGAAGCGTGTAGCGAAAAAACTTTCCGCCTCGACTGTGGAACGCGATGTGCCGGATTTATACGAAGCCTCGGCAACGCGCATTGTCGGCCTCCTCCAAAAGATTGAGCCGTCGGTCCGAACGGTCATGCTTGTCGGACACAATCCCGGTTTTCAGGACCTCGCGAACAATCTCGTCGGCAAGGGCGATCCGGAGGCCTGCGCACGCTTGAAGGAGAAATTCGCCACCGCCGGCATGGCGATCATCGCGTTCGAGGAAGATAGCTGGGCGGATATATCGCCCGGAAGCGGACGTCTCGAGCGCTTCGTGACACCGCGTGAACTCAGGTGAGCAACGTCTCCTCCTCCCCGCAATGGTGGAGGAGGAGATGGAAGGTCTCTTGATCAGAACGTTGCCGTATAGGGCTCGGGTCCCATGCGGGCATTCCTGTCGTCAAGCTTGGCAATCGCTGCCATGTCCCCGGCATCGAGCTTGAAATCGAACACCTTGAAGTTCTCCTCGATGCGCGACGGCGTCACCGACTTGGGGATCACGACAAGACCGCTATCGATATGCCAGCGGATGATGACCTGTGCCGGTGTCTTGCTGTGCTTCTTGGCGATTTCACCGATAACCGGGTTGGCAATGAATTTTCCCTGACCGAGCGGACTCCAAGATTCGGTAACGATATTGAGTTTCCGGTGCGCGTCCTGCGCCGCCTTCTGCTGAAAATCCGGGTGGAGTTCGATCTGGTTGATGACCGGAACCACGCCGGTATCGCCAATGATGTGATCCAGATGATCCGGATAGAAGTTGGAGACGCCGATCGAACGAGCACGCCCTTCTTCCCTGATCTTGACGAAAGCCTTCCAGGTTTCGCGATAGAGTCCGCGGTGCGGCGACGGCCAGTGGATCAGGTAGAGATCGACATATTCGGTGCCAAGCTTCTTCAGGCTGCCCTCGAAGGCGCGCAGAGCGCCGTCGTAACCCTGGTCGGTGTTACGAAGCTTTGTCGTGATGAAAACATCCTTGCGATCGAGACCGGAGGAACGCACGCCCTCGCCGACACCCTCTTCGTTGTCGTAGCCCGAAGCCGTGTCGATATGGCGGTAACCGGCTTCAAGGGCCTTGCGGACTGTCGGAGCCGCAACCTCCTGTGGCGTCTGCCATACGCCGAGGCCGACCTGGGGAATGGAATGTCCGTCATGGAAAGTGATGATGGGTTGATTGGCCACAAAATATCTCCGGAAGTTTGAAGGATTGGAGGGGCATGAAATTGAATCCGCGAGCGGATTTCCCGGCATGCCATTCAGCCTGAGCGCCGGTCAAAACGGATATAGGAGACAGTGCGCAGATTATCACCCCTCATGCCTCAGAGAACGCGTACGACCGTCCCCTTGCGAATGTGCGGCAAAAGCCGGCGCATGTCGCGCGGGTGGACGGCGAGGCAACCTGCTGTCGGCTCATAGCCCGGCCTGATGAGATGGAAGAAGATGGCCGATCCCCGATTGCGGGCGCGGGATGTGATATTCCAATCCATGACGAGACATATGTCGTAGAGTCCGTCCTTGCGCTTCAGCTCTTCATGGCTTGGACGGAAGGGCGCTCTGACGAGGCGATTGTAGTTCGGATCGCCGGGCTGGTCGCACCACAGCATGTCCTGACGGATGCGCCGGAGCAAGAGCGGTGTTTCGAGGCGGCTCAGGCGTTCGCCGCGGCAAAATCCGTAAAGTAGCTTCATTGAAGCAATCGGCGTTGCACCGTCGCCCTCACGCTTCAAGATGGTGCGGCCGGAACGTCCGATTGCGGCGGGAAGGACGAAAGAACCGCATTGAACCAGTGCGCGGCTTTGCCTGCCGGGCGCGGGACGCACAATAATGGTGGATGATACCGTTCTTGCGCTTCGCCTTGTTTTCTCCATTTTTCTCACATGTTTTTGTTTTGCTTGGGAGTTCGATTGAAATCACATCGGCCCTGGCCCGGCAACAGCGCGTCTCCCGGTCTTTGCCAGCGATCGAAATATGGCGTAGGACTTGATGAGACGGAATCTGAGGAACAGAACCGCATGACCGCACGCACCATTCTACTGGTGGATGACGACAACGACCTTCGCGAAACCCTGACGGAGCAGCTTGCGCTCTATGATGAGTTCACGGTGCTGCAGGAGGCGACGGCCGGCAAGGGCATACAAGCTGCGCGCAACACGCCTGTCGATCTGCTGATCATGGATGTCGGGCTGCCGGATACGGACGGACGCGAAGCAGTGAAGCTGCTGCGCAAGGGCGGCTTCAAGGCGCCGATCATCATGCTGACCGGACACGATACGGATTCAGATACGATCCTCGGCTTGGAGGCCGGAGCCATCGACTACGTACCCAAGCCGTTCCGCTTCTCGGTGCGTTTGGCGCGCATCCGCGTCCAGCTTCGGCAGCACGAACAGAGCGAGGACGCGACCTTCACAGTCGGACCCTATCTCTTCAAGCCGAGCCAGAAGCTGTTGACCACCGAAAACGGCCAGAAGATTCGCCTCACGGAGAAGGAAGCGGCGATCATCCGCTATCTCTATCGCGCGGAACAGAAGGTCGTCACCCGGGACGTCCTTCTCGAAGAGGTGTGGGGCTACAATTCCGGCGTGACGACCCATACACTCGAAACGCACGTCTACCGCCTGCGCCAGAAGATCGAGCGCGATCCCTCAAACGCTGAAATCCTGGTAACAGAAAACGGCGGCTACAAGATCGTACCGTAGGGCAAAGAGCCGCATGGCGCTGACAGACGATATCAACATGCTTTCGCAGCAGCCGCTCTTCAAAGGCATGTCCGCCGACCAGTTGCGGCTGGTCGCCTTCGGCGCCGACCGGCGTTTGATTTCCACCGGGCAGATGCTTTTCCGCGAAGGATCACCGGCAGAAAGCGCTTATGTCGTCGCCAGCGGCGCGCTGGAGCTCAGCACGACGGGCCCAGATGGCCATCCCAAGGTCGAGCGCATCGCGGGCCAGGGCACGTTGCTGTCCGAACTCGCTCTGGTGACGCTGGTGGAGCGCAAATTCACCGCCGTGGCACGGGAGGATTCCAGCGTCATCCGAATCACGCGAGCGCTCTTTTACAGGCTGATCGAGGAATATCCAGATGCGGCCCGCCTCATAGAAAGCCGCATTCGCGATAACATCGCGGAATTGGCGGCACGGGCGAGCGCACAGCTTCACCGCTTTTCGTAGATCTCAGAGGTTGAAATGCGCGGTGACGGGCACGTGATCGGACGGACGGTCCCATCCGCGAGCCTCCTTCAGGATGTCGATGCGCTGGAGCAGCGGGCCGAGGTCCGATGACGACCATATATGATCGAGGCGGCGGCCGCGATCGGCAGCCTCCCAGTCCTTGGCGCGGTAACTCCACCAGGTATAGAGCTTCTCGTGCGACGGCACGTGCTGGCGCATGAGATCAAGCCAGGCTCCGCGCTTCATCGCCTCCAGTAGACCCTCGGTTTCGACCGGCGTATGGCTGACGATCTTCAGCATCTGCTTGTGCGACCAGACGTCGTGCTCGAGCGGCGCAATGTTGAGATCGCCGACGAGGACCGCCGAGGTATTCGCTTCGCCGTTGGCCTTCAGCAGCTTCATTTCCTCGACAAAATCCAGCTTATGGGCGAACTTCGGATTGATGGCCGGGTCCGGCTCGTCGCCGCCGGCGGGAACATAGAAATTATGCAGCCGGACGCGGCGCCCTCCACGCTCGAAGACCGCCGAGATATGGCGCGCGTGGCCGACATTTCCGTAGTCCAGGCGATGATCCTCCTGGAGCGGGATGCGCGAGGCGATAGCGACACCATGGTAGCCCTTCTGGCCATGCACGATGATGTGGTCATAACCCATGGCGCGCAGAGGGGCCGCCGGAAAGAGCTCGTTTGGAACCTTGGTTTCCTGCAGGCAGAGGATATCCGGCTTATGCTTGAGGACGAACTGCTCGACGATCGGCATGCGCAGCCGCACCGAATTGATGTTCCAGGTGGTAATCGAGAAGCTCATGCCATTGCCTTTCAACGGGACTGGAAAGGCCTTAGAGCAAAGGGGCTGTTGATGGAACGTCCACAAGCAAAAATGCCCGGCTTTCACCGGGCGTTTTTCACAGAAAGTCATATGGCATCAGTCACGGGAAGCGGCAGTGCCTGGAATGCTTTCGTACGGCACTCTGAAGACCTTCTGATCAAACTGAACGCCGGTCCTGACATTGAATACCATCACGGACGTGTCCTTGCCCTGATTGTCGGTGATCGTCCACTGACGCAGATCGTAGGTCTTCGGATCGAACATCATCGTGATCGTCGAATTGCCGAAGATCGTCTTATTGCCAAGCGCAATCGTCGTCAGGTCCGATTCTTCCCTTACGCTCTTTACCGAACCGTCCGACAGGTTGATCCTCCGTGCAAGCAGCAGGCTGAGCGGCGTCTTGGAAAGCGGATAGAGGCTCCAGGTCTTCAGCTTCAGGTTACCGACCGCAACATTCCGGCCGTCCGAGATCACCCGGATCGGCGACGGATCGTTATAGTTGAAGCGCAGCTTGCCGGGACGCTCGATGAAGAATTTGCCGCCCGTCTGCTCGCCGCGCGGTCCGAACTGCACGAATTCGCCCTGCATGGTGGCTACGTTGGAGAAATGGTTGGCAATCGCCTGTGCCGTCGAAGAACCGCCGGCCGCTGCCTGCGCGAAGGCGTCGAAAGGCGCTGCAGCCGAAACAGCCGCGAGAGCCATGGCGCCGAGAAGTTGACGGCGGTTCAGCAGCAAGCCACTGGAATGGAAATCGGAGTTGGTCATCTAGGTCTCCTATGATGCGACCTGCATGCTGCCGAAAGGCGGCGTCTTCATGGCGCAGAAGCATCGCTGCAGAAGGTAACGTTTCCGAGGCGATCAGGTTTCCGTGAAGTCATTGCCCCGGCAGATTTTTTCAGCCTCTAGCGATCGAGGATATCGCCTTCGGTCGGAACCAGGATTTCGCGCTTGCCTGCGTGGTTTGCAGGTCCGATGACGCCTTCCTGCTCCATGCGCTCGATCAATGATGCGGCTCGGTTGTAACCGATGCCGAGACGACGCTGGATATAGGACGTCGAGGCCTTGCCGTCGCGAAGCACGATGGCGACCGCCTGGTCGTAGGGATCGTCGGAATCCGACAGATTGGACGTCCCCGCCGGACCGCCGTATCATCGTCCTCCTCGTCATCAGCGGTGATCGCATCGAGATATTGCGGTGCGCCCTGGGTCTTCAGATAGGAAACGATCTCCTCGACTTCCATATCAGCCACGAAGGGGCCATGGACGCGCTGAATGCGCCCGCCGCCAGCCATATAGAGCATAGCGCCCATGCCGAGCAGCTGCTCGGCGCCCTGTTCGCCAAGGATCGGGCGGCTGTCGAGCTTCCACGGGACCTGGACGGAGATGGCGGTCGG